>NZ_NFHK01000008.1:0-86635 GCF_002161315.1 Faecalibacterium sp. An77 | reverse complement strand
AAACGAAACCTGGCGTTGATTAACGCCAGGCCTCGCAAGGTTCTTAACTTCCATTCTGCCCAGGAATTATGGGACTTCGAGCTTAATTCCTGTTGCACTTAGTTTGACAATTCACTTGTTTATTTTGAACCACAGGACCAGAATGGGCCCATTATATTGTATTCAAGTCAAACCCATGCTATGTTTGTGTCACCGCATATCAACACACCCATAGACAGGAGGCAAATCATGGGTAAATACGCAGAACTGGCCAAAGACATTGTAAAAAATGTCGGAGGAAAGGAAAATGTGGTGGGGCTCGTCCACTGCATTACCCGGCTTCGCTTCACCCTCAAGGATGAGAGCAAAGCCAACGACGACGTGCTCAAGGCAATGAGCGGCGTCGTCACGGTCATGAAGAGCGGCGGACAGTACCAGGTGGTCATCGGCAACCACGTGGCCGAGGTCTACGACGATGTGTGCGCTCTGCTGGACCTGAAAGAGGACGGCTCCGCCCCCGCCGAGGTCAAGAAAGGCAAGCTGCTGGACCGGGCCATCGACGTGGTGTCCGGCATCTTCCAGCCCATCCTGGGCATCATGGCGGCCTGCGGCATGCTGAAGGGCTTCAACACCCTCTTTGCAACCCTGGGCCTGTACGCCACTTCCGACGGCATCTACATGATCATCAACGCCGCAGGCGACGCGCTGTTCAACTTCCTGCCGCTGTTCCTGGGCTATACCGCCGCCAAAAAGTTCAAGCTGAAACCCATGCTGGGCCTGGCCATCGGCGCCGCACTGTGCTACCCCGCCATCCAGTCCAGCGCCCTGTCCGCCTCGGGCGAGGCCGTCAAGAAGGGCCAGCCCCTGCTCAAGTTTGACCGCAAGCTGATCGAGGCCGCCGGCTACTCCCTGGTGACTCCGGTCATCATCACCAACTCGGACGACTACGCGGCGGTGGCTGCTGCCGGCACCGCCGCCGTCAATGCAGGCGACACCCTGCTGACCCTTTCCTGAATCAGAACCGGAGGTCAACGATGCGAAACGATTTTTTGTGGGGCGGCGCCACCGCCGCCAACCAGTGCGAGGGCGGCTGGCAGGCGGACGGACGCGGTATGGCCGTGGTGGATGTGCTGCCTCAGGGTGAAAACCGTCTGCCGGTCATGCAGGGCGTGATGGACTACCGCACCCTGCCCCAGGAGACCCGGTATCCCGGGCGGGACGGCATCGATCTGTACGGCCACTACAAAGAGGACATCGCCCTGTTTGCAGAAATGGGGTTCCGGTGCTATCGGTTCTCCTTTTCCTGGTCCCGGATTTTCCCCACCGGCGAGGAAACCCGGCCCAACGAGGCTGGCCTGCAGTTCTACGACAACCTGATCGACGAGCTGCTGCGCCACAACATTCAGCCGGTGGTGACCATCTGCCACTTTGACCTGCCCCTGCACCTGGTGGAAAAATACGGCTCCTGGCGCAGCCGGGCGGTGATCGACGCCTACCTGCGCTACTGCGAGGTGATTTTCCGCCGGTACCGCACCAAGGTGCGCTACTGGATCACCTTCAACGAAATCAACATGCTGATGCATCTGCCCTTTATGGGCGCAGGCATCCGGTTTGAGAAGGGCGAAAACCCGCTGGCTGTCCAGTACCAGGCGGCCCACCACGAGCTGGTGGCCTCTGCGCTGGCCACCAAACTCGCCCGCCAGATCAACCCGGACTGCCAGGTGGGCTGCATGATTGCAGCCGGCAGCGTATATCCCTACAGCTGCCGCCCCGAGGACGTCTGGCAGGGCATGCAGAAGGACCGGGAAACCTACTTTTTCACCGACGTGCAGGCCCGCGGGGCCTACCCGGCCTATGCCAAAAAGCTGTGGGACTGCAGCGGCATCCATGTGGAGATGGCCCCCGAGGACGAGCGCATCCTGCGGGAAAACACCGCCGACTTCATCGCCCTCTCCTACTACAACAGCCGCTGCGTCCGCACCGACGGACAGGGGGAAGCCTCCGGCGGCAACGTCTTTGCCTCGGCCAAAAATCCCTACCTGGCCTGCAGCCAGTGGGGCTGGCCCATCGATCCCATGGGCTTCCGCATCACTCTCAACGCCCTGTACGACCGCTACCAGAAGCCTCTCTTTGTGGTGGAGAACGGTCTGGGCGCCATGGACCAGCTGACGCCGGAGGGGACCGTCTCCGACGACTACCGCATTGACTACTTAAAGACCCACATCCAGGCCATGCTCCAGGCCATCGACCAGGACGGCGTGGACATCATGGGCTACACCGCCTGGGGCTGCATCGATCTGGTCAGCGCCACCACCGGCGAAATGTCCAAGCGGTACGGCTTCATCTATGTGGACCAGGACAACGACGGCTGCGGAACCAAAAAGCGCATCCGGAAGAAATCCTTCTACTGGTACCGGGACGTCATTGCCCATCACGGCGAAAATCTCTAAAGCGGAGCAGCAAAGCTCCATCCTTCATCCCTACACACCCAGAAAGAGCGGCCAGGAAACTGGCCGCCCTTTCTGGTTTTATCTTCTTTTTGTGCCGGGTCAAGCTTCGATTGCCCGGCGGAACATGGCCCAGGTGCTGACAAAATAACATCCCAGCAAGAGGGTCAGAACCGCCGCCGTGATGCCCAGCTGCACCGCCAGGGCGCCAAAGCCGATGTAGGCGCCGATCTCAGCCTGCACCACCAGGACAAAGCAGCCCACCACTGCGCCTCCTGCCAGGGCCGCCGCCCCCACCGGCAGCCCGAACCAGAAGCCCAGCTGCCGCACCACCAGCCGCCCAATCTCTTTTTCCCCGACCCCCAGCTTGCGCAGCACCGAGAAGCGATACCGGTACTGCCCGGCGTCCAGCAGCTGCTGCAGGGACAAAACCGTCAGGCAAATCACCATCAGCACCACCGCTCCATAAATCATGGCCGCCTGCAACACAAAGTTGCCGGCCCGGGTGCTGTTGACCTGCAGGGTCCGCAGCCGAATGGAATAATTCACCCCGCCGGGGGCCTGTTCGGGATAATGGTCAACAAAAAACTGTTCCAGGGCCCGGGCCGTCTCATAGGCCAGGGGCTGGGCCGTCATGCTGTACCGGCAGCGCATCACCGGCAAGAGCTGCTGACAGACGCTGTCCGGGAACACATACACCACGTCGGTGTAGCTGTTGTAGAGGGTCTCCCCCATCGGGTCGTCATGCCAGGCCTGCTCCGCCAGGGTCAGGACGCCGGCGTCGGTGGAAACAGTAGGGTGTTCGGCGAGAAACTGCTCCCGTTCCTCCTCCGAGGCGATGGTCTGCCACTGGGTGGTAAACTCCCCTTCCGCTAGCTCCACCGGCTCAAGGCCCAGCATGGTCCGCAGGGCGTTGTAGTCGCTGAGGGAAATCACCGCCGCGGGAAAGTCGTATTTCACCCGCTGGTGAAAGTCCTCCCGCCGGGGCAGATAGAGGCTGAAGGTCCGGTCTGCGGTGGTTTCGATTCCTTTTTCCGAGAGAAACGCGGTCACCGCCTGATAGCCGTCCCGGGGCAGATCGGCCTCGTGGTAGACGTTGTTGTAGCGGGAGTAGATCTGGATATCGTACATCGACCGGGCTTCCAGGTAGCCGTCGGCCCAGCCCACCAGCACCGGGGCCGCCATGAAGAGAAAGATGGACAGCACCAGGGTGATGCTCACCAGGCTCATGGTCTTGCTGGTGGTGCGGAGCTTGGAAATCATCTGGCCGAAAAAGAACAGGTTGGTGCCCTGATAGCGGCAGGCGGCGCTGCGCTCTTTGCGCCAGACCAGCAGGGTGCTGGCCAGCCAGATCACCCCACAGAGCAGGAAAAGCAGGTGGACCAACAGAGCAGTCAGGGCCTGGCTGACCCAGCCCTCCCCGAACGCCAGCATATACCGGCGCTGGGCCACCGGCACACTGGCCGCCGCCAGGATGCAGACAAGCGCCCCCGCCGTCAGGCCCAGCACCAGAACCGGAAAGTCCCCTTTCCGGCGGCGCACAGCCCAGACCGCCGTCCAGGCCAGCAGCCCCGCCGGGGCCAGAATGTTGGCCCAGAACATGACCTGCACCGGCGCCGGGAACCGGCTGTCCCCGTAAAAATACAGCATCCGCCCGGCCTGAACCGTCATGACCGCCGCAAGCGCCAGATACAGGGCGGCCACCCCCTGCATCCAGCGGCTTTGGGTGAGAGGGGCTTCGTTTTCACGGCCGGCGGTCAGCATCGAGAGGATGCGGGTCCGGCGGATGGCCCGGGTCTGGAGCAGCCCCACCGCCAGAAAGCTCAGCAGGAAAAAGCCCACCGTCCAGAGGACGGTATCCGGGAACAGGGTCCACGCCGGCCGATAGGGCTGGCCGTAACTGGTCAGCAGCAGGGCGGTGATGAACTGGGAGCATACCGCCCCCAGGCCGATGCCCAGCACCACCGACACCCCGCCCATCAGCAGGGTTTCGGCGAAAAACAGCCCGGCGATGGTCCGCTGATCCATCCCCAGAATGGCCTCCAGGGCGAATTCCTTTTGGCGGCTGCGGAGCATATAGTGGTTCACAAACCGGATCAGGAACAACAGCAGCAGGGTCACGGCGCAGATGGCCATTTTCATCCCGCCGCTGAGAAGGGTGAAGTCGTATTCCACCCCGATGTCCGGCTTATAAAACCGGCTGGACACCGACAAAAACGCATAGAACAAGGCGACGCAGAGGGTCATGGTGACCAGATAAATCAGGTAATCCCGAGCCGAGCGCCGGGCGCTGCGGAGAATCAGTTTAGCGTACATCCGTCCCGCCTCCTCCCAGCGTGGTCAGCACCTGCAGAATCTTCTCAAAGAAGGCCCCGCGGGTCTGGCCGCCCCGCCGCAGCTCGGTGAAGATTTCCCCATCCCGCAAAAACAGAATCCGCTGGGCGTAGCTGGCGGTAAAGGCGTCATGGGTCACCATCAGGATGGTGGCACCCAGCTGGCGGTGAATCCCATCAAAGGTGTTCAGAAGCATCTGGGCCGAATGGCTGTCCAGGGCGCCGGTGGGCTCATCCGCCAGCAGCAGCCGGGGCCCATGGATCAGCGCCCGGGCGCAGGCGCACCGCTGCCGCTGGCCTCCCGACACCTGATAGGGATATTTTTCCAGAATCCCCTGGATGTTCAGCCTCTGGGCCATGGCCTGGACCTGCGGTTCCACCTGATGGGCCGGGGTCTTGTTGATGGCCAGCACCAGGGCGATGTTCTCCCCGATGGTCAACGTGTCCAGCAAATTGAAATCCTGAAAGACAAAGCCCAGCTTTTCCCGGCGGAACCGGGCCAGATCCCCGGGCTTGATTGCGGTGACGTCCTGGCCGTCCAGGTAAATGTGGCCGGCGCTGACGGCATCTATGGTGGAGATGCAGTTGAGCAGGGTGGTCTTGCCCGACCCTGACGCCCCCATGATCCCCACAAACTCCCCTTCCTCCACCGTGAAGCTGATATCCCGGATGGCTTTGGTGATGCTGCCTCCATTGCCGTAGATTTTCTGGATGTGTTCCAGTTTGAGTATTTCTTTCATCTCGTTCACCTCCGGCTCCATTGTAAGGGATCGGCGGCCCGGAGTGTATCGGGTTTTCTTGCGCAGTTCTTACAAAAATGAAAGACCAGGCACAGCCTGGACTGTTTCGCATCGTCATACCACCTGCGCCCCGGCCGGGGGAGCGCAGCCGCGGACCAGGTGGGTTTCGATTTTATCTATGCACGCCGGCAATGGCATCGTTGACCGTGAAAAGCAGGCGGACGGCGGTTCCTTCCCCTTCCCGGGAATGGATTTCCAGCCCGATGCCCAGCTTGTCGCACAGCCGGCTGCACAGGTACAGACCCATCCCGGTGGAGCTGTGGACCGTGCGGCCATTCCGGCCGGTGAAGCCCTTTTCCAGCACCCGGGGCAGGTCCTCCGCCGGGATGCCCATGCCGTTGTCCTCCATCACCAGGCAGACCTGGCCCGGCCGCTCCTCCGCGTCAAAGCGCAGCCGGGGCGACGGGCCCCGGTACTTGACCGCGTTGCCGATGATTTGATCCAGAATGAACCGGACCCACTTGTCATCGGTGCAGACGGTGCCGGCCAGGTTTCCCACCTCGATGCACACCCCGCCCTGCCGCAGCAGGTATTTGTTTTCGGCGATGGCGCTGGAAACCAGGCTGTTCAGCTGGATGTCACGGATCAGATAATCTTTTTCGGTGTGTTCGCTGCGGGCGTAGTAGAGGGCCTGTTCGGTGCAGCGGGTGATCCGTTCCAGCTGGGCCAGGATCTCCCGGGAAAGCGGACTGCGGTGGTTTTCACAGAGAAGCTCTGCCGCCGTGATGGGCGTCTTGATCTCATGAACCCACTGCTCGATGTATTCCCGATAGGCTTTGCGCTGCCGCTGGGCCTCTGCAACCTGTTCCAGCATCGACTTTTCCGCCATCTGCAGCAGCCGGCGGTATACCGCTTCCTCGGCCGTCACCGGCGGAGGAAGGATTTCGGGCAGCAGATACCGTTCTTCCAGCTGTTCCGCCTGGCGCAAAAGGGCATCCAGATGCCGCTTTTCCAGAAAGCACCCGGCAATCAGCCAGCAGGCCAGCACCGCCAGCCAGACGGCGGCAATCAGCGCCACCGTTCCCACGGCATTGCCGCCGGCCAGCAGAAACAAAGACAGCATGGTCAGCCCCACCAGATTCACCAACACCGCCGGGAGGCGGTCCTGCACGTATCTCATATCTTGTACCCCTGCCGGTGTTTGGTCTGGATGAAGTCGGTCAGCCCGATGGAGGCCAGCTTGTCCCGGATGCGGCTGACATGGACGCTGAGGGCGTTGTCATCAATATAGAGCTGGTTGTCCCACAAAAAGTCCACCAGATCTGCCCGGGCGCAGATGGTCCCGGCGTGCCGGAACAGATAATACAGGATTTTCTGCTCGTTCCGGGTCAGTTCCACGGTCCGGCCCCGGTATTCCAGCGCGCCGCTTTCCAGGTGGAGAAGGGTGTCCTTCCAGCAGAGGGTTTCTTCCGACGCGGCGGGATAGGCCCGGCGCAGCAGGGCTGCGATTTTGGCCAGCAGAATGGCCGGGTTATAGGGTTTGGTGAGAAAGGCGTCGCCGCCCAGCAGGATGCTGTTCAGCTCGTCCAGGTCGGCGTGGCTGCTGGTGACAAAGACGATGGGCACCTGTGAAAAGCCGCGGATCTGCGCGCACAATTCAAGGCCGCTGGCTCCCGGCAATCCGATATCCAGAAGCACCAGCTGGGGCGCAAAGGTTTTCATCCGGTCCAGCGCCGCCGGGGCGTCCCCGGCGGCCTCCACCTGGTACCCGCTGCCGGCCAGCAACAGCTGCAGCTGCTGCCGGATCACCGGGTCGTCCTCCACCACAAGGATTTTATAGGGCATAGGCAAAACTTCCTTTGGATTGGTTTGAGCCTATTATAGCAAAACAGGCTCCCGAGCACAAATGCCGGGAGCGGAAAGAGCTCCTGCCGGCGAACGCACGGCGTCCCCTGCAGGGCGGCGGAGGGGCCACGGGGAAAACAGCTTAGTCCGGCTGGTTTGCGGCGTGCATGCATTTTGGGCATCTTCATGGATAAGGAATAAGTATTCGACATTTCACTCCGCCGATTTTATAATGGAAGCAGACAAGCTGCGGGGCCGCCGGGCCCCTGGAAACATCAGCCGCTTCCATGGAGAAAGGAGAATCCATCATGCAATACACCACCCTGGGCAACTCAGATCTGAAAGTCTCCCGCATCTGCATGGGATGCATGGGGTTCGGCGACGCCAAAAACGGCCAGCACAGCTGGGCCCTGGACGAGGAACACTCCCGGGAGATCATCCGCCGCGGCCTGGAACTGGGAATCAACTTTTTCGACACCGCCATCGCCTACCAGAGCGGCACCAGCGAGCAGTATCTGGGCCGGGCTCTGCGGGACTTTGCCCGCCGGGATCAGGTGGTGGTGGCCACCAAGTTCCTGCCCCGCACCCCGGAAGAAATCCAAAACGGCATCTCGGGCCAGCGACACATTCAGCAGATGATCGACACCAGCCTGAAAAATCTGGGGATGGACTATGTGGACCTCTACATCTACCACATGTGGGACTACCAGACGCCCCTGTACGACATTCTGGACGGGCTGAACCGGATCGTGAAGACCGGCAAGGCCCGCTACATCGGCATCTCCAACTGTTTCGCCTATCAGCTGGCCAAGGCCAATGCCCTGGCCGAGAAGGAAGGCTTCTCCAAATTTGTCTCGATTCAGGGGCATTACAACCTGATTTTCCGGGAGGAAGAGCGGGAAATGGCCAAGCTCTGCGCCGAGGACAACATCGCCATGACGCCTTACAGCGCCCTGGCGGGCGGACGGCTGTCCAAGCACCCCGGAGAGACCTCCAAGCGGCTGGAGGAGGACAGCTATGCCCGGTTCAAATACGACGCCACCGCCCAGCAGGATGCGGTCATCATCCAGCGGGTGGCCGAGCTGGCACAAAACCACGGCGTCACCATGACCGAAGTTTCCCTGGCCTGGCTGCTGACCAAGGTCACCGCGCCGGTGGTGGGGGCCACCAAACTCCATCATGTGGAGGGGGCCGCCCGGGCCGTCGATCTGGTCCTGACCCCGGAGGAGCGGCTCTATCTGGAGGAGCCCTATGTCCCCCACAATCTGGTGGGCGTCATGGCCCAGAATACCCCCGCTGCCGCCAGCCAGGACCACGTCTGGTCCACCGGCAGCCAGACCATCGAATCCTGAATCCTGCCGGGTGCCGTGTGCGGCGGCCCTGAGAACAACCAAAGGCGCAGCCCTAAACCGGCTGCGCCTTTATTTCATGAAAAGATCCGGCAAAGCGGACGACGCCTGTCTGCAAAAGGGCGGGCGTGGGTTTTGCGGCTCTCCTAAACCAGCACAGGCCCCCGGCCGGGCCAGGGGCGTTCCATTTCTTCAAAAGGGGCGGGGCCTTCACAGGAAATCAGCCTGCCGTCCCGCCGGGCGATTCATTTTTTCTTCCGGAGTTTCAGCTCCACGCCCCGCCGGTCTGCGATCTGGCCCAGGGTCTGGGCGGCAAAAAGAGCTTTTTCCTTGAGGGGCAGGGTCTCCTTTTCCCGGAGGCAGGCTGCGGCTTCCTGCAGCTCCTCCCAGTCCAGAAGGTTGACCGCCACGCAGAAAAGGGTCTTGCGACGGCCGTCGTTGAAGTGTTTCAGCAGATACTGCAGAAACTCCGCTTTCGCCTGCTGTTCCCGATTGTAGGCGTCCAGACCGATTCGCTGCGCCTTTTCCATGTCCTGCATCTGCCGCCGGTGGGTGATGAAGGAGTCGTATTCCTCCGCGCCCTGGTATTTCTCACAGGGGTAGCGGCTGCATGCAAAGCAATATTCCACCTTTCCCTGTTCCAGGCTGCACCGGGCGATGGGACAGGACTGGTTCCCATGGCCGCAGCCGCCGCAGTAATCCCCCAGGCGCATGGGGCACAGGCCGCAGTTCAGCCCGCAGAGGGAAAGCCAGGGGTTGGTTCGTTCAAAGCCTCGCATTGGGTCACCTTCTTTCAGCGGGAGGCGCTGTTTTCTTCCATCCGGGTCAGGGCGCTCTGGGTATCCACTACCAGCAAAATCATACGGTTCCCTCTCCTTTTTCCGACAAGTGATGGTCCCATTATAACACAGCCCGGGCGGTTCCAACAGGGGCGGCAGACAACAAAAACCCCCTTTATGCAGCGGACTGCGCCGCATAAAGGGGTTTTAGGAAGGAACAGATGGGTTTTATCTGGATGTCATGGGAAGAGGAGGTAGTATAGAGGGGTTATGGCGCAAGTGGTTTGGGGCCCGGGTTACTTCTCGGCGATGGCCTCGATCTCGCACAGGGCGCCCTTGGGCAGTTCCTTCACGGCCACACAGCTGCGGGCCGGCTTGGAGGTGAAATAGCGGGCATACACCTCATTGAAGGCGGCAAAGTCCTCCATATGAGCCAGGAAACAGGTGGTCTTGACTACCTTGTCCAGACCGGAGCCTGCGGCTTCCAGAATGGCGCCCACATTTTTGCAGCTCTGCTGAGCCTGGGCGGCGATGCCCTCGGGCATAACGCCGGAAGCGGGGTCCACCGGCAGCTGGCCGGAAGTAATGATCAGGTTCCCGGTAATAAAGCCCTGGGAATAGGGGCCGATGGCGCCGGGGGCGTTCTGGGTTGCAATGACAGTCATTTTCCAATCCTCCTTGGGGTGATTACAGGCCGGTGTGCAGGTATTCTTCGCGCATTTCCGGGGGGACCATCCGGCCGCCGGTGGCCCATGCAATGTGGGTAGCCTGGCTCATCTTGTCCTCCAGGCCCTGGGCGCGGATATAGGTCTCCAGGTCCGCCGGGCGGATCAGGGCGGCGAAAGCGGCGCAGGAACTGGGCTCGATGAAGGTGTTTTCGGTGTCCAGCAGGGCCCGCATCAGGTCATACAGGCGGTGGTCGTCGATGGTGGCGATGCCGGACAGCATGGGCTCCACCACCCGGCCCACAAACGCCGAGGGACGGCCCACGGCCAGGCCGTCAGCGTCGGTTTTGCCGCTGATATCAAAGTCCCGCACCGAGACGCCGTCGTGGAGGCCGGTGGCCATCCCCAGCATCATGCAGCAGGCCTGGGTGGGCTCGGTGAAGAAGCAGTGGACATGGTCCCCAAACACCTGCTTGAGGCCATAGGTCACACCGCCCGGCGCGCCGCCGATGCCGCAGGGAATGTACACAAACAGGGGGTGGTCCTGATCCACCGGAATGTTCTGGGCTTCCAGCTGGGCGGCCAGGCGCTTGCCGGCCACCGCATAGCCCATAAACAGGTTGACCGAGTTCTCATCGTCCACAAAGTAGCTCATGGGGTCCAGGTCCGAATTTTTGCGGCCCTGCTCCACGGCGGCGCAGTAATCGTCCTGATACTCCACCACCGTCACGCCGCGGCTGCGCAGCAGGTCCTTTTTCCACTGCTTGGCGTCGGCGGACATATGGACGATGACCTTAAAGCCCAGCTTGGCGCTCATGATGCCGATGCTGAGGCCCAGGTTGCCGGTGCTGCCCACCTGCACGGTATGGCGGCCGAAAAAGCTGCGGAACCGCTCCTCGGCCAGGATGCTGTAATCATCCTCCGGGCGGAGCATGCCGACCTCAAAGGCCAGGTCTTCGGCGTGCTTCAGCACTTCATAAATGCCGCCGCGGGCCTTGACCGAGCCGGCGATGGGCAGGTCGCTGTCCTTTTTCAGCATGAGGCGGCCGGTGATATGGGCGGCGAACTGGTTGTTCAGGTAGTCCTTCATGGCGGGGATCTCGGCCAGCTCCGACTCGATCAGGCCATGGTTTTCGGCGGTCTCGGGAAAGACCCGCTCAATGTAGGGCGCAAAGCGCTCCAGGCGGGCCCGCGCATCCTCGATCTGCGCGGGGGTCACTGCGGTGATCTGCTGGCGCTCCGCCGGAACCATCCGGTCGTTCAGCCAAAAGGTCTCCCGCAGGGCGGCGGCATCCGCCACCGCCGGAATGGCATTAATATACTTCTGGAAACGGTCGTCCATCTCAATTGGCTCCTTCTATTTCTTCATGTTCGGTGGTCAAGTATCCGTTTGCGGGGTCAAAAAACTCTTTGGTCAGGGCCCGCACCCTGGGGGCCATCCACAGCAGGGCCGCCACATTGGGCAGAATCAGCAGACCCAGGGCGCAGTCCTGAATGGACCACACCAGTTCAATGGAGGTCATGCTGCCCAGCAGGATCAAAACCGGGAACAGCACCCGGTACACCACAGCCCCGGAGGGCTTTTTCAGGTAGGTCAGGCTCACATGGCCAAAATACCACTGGCTCATCAGGGAGGTGAGGGCGAACAGGATCAGGCTGACCGACACCACATACTGCATCCCCGGCAGCACCGACCCAAAGGCCTCCGCCGCCAGATTGGCCGCGTCGGTACCGGTGGTCCATGCGCCGGTGATGAGCACCACAAAACCGGTGGTGCTGCAGATCACCATGGTGTCCACAAACACTTCCACAATGCCATACAGGCCCTGGCGCACCGGGTGGTCCACCTGGGCGCCTGCGTGCATGACGGCGGCCGAGCCTTCTCCGGCTTCATTGGAGTACAGGCCCCGGGCCACGCCGTACCGCATGGCCTCCCGCATGGTGATGCCGGCGGCGGCGCCCATCCCCGCCTGCAGCGAAAAGGCGCCGCGGAAAATCTCCGCGAACATGGCCGGGATCTCCGGGGCATGGGCCAGCAGCACCACCAGGCCGCCGGCCACATACAGGCCGGCCATCAGGGGGACGGTCTTTTCCGCCACCAGAACCAGACGGCGGAACCCGCCGCTGATGACCAGCACCATCAGCACAGCCACCAGAATCCCCGCAGTCCAGACCGGGATATGGAAGGACGACTGGATCACGTTGGCAATGGTATTGGATTGAATCAGGGTAGCGCAGGCGTTCTGGGTGAACAGCAGCACCGCCACCAGCGCGCCCAGCCAGGGCTTATGGAACGCCTCGGCGATGTAATACATGGGGCCGCCCAGGATGCCGCCGTCCTTGTCTGTGCCGCGGTAGCACATGCCCAGCACGATCTCGCCGAACTTGGTGGCCATCCCGAAAAAGGCAGCCGCCCACATCCAGAACAGGGCCCCCGGCCCGCCGGCCAGGATGGCTGTGGACACGCCCACGATATTGCCGCTGCCCACGCAGCTGGCTATGGCCGTATACAGAATCTGCAGGGAGGTAAAGCCGCCGCCCGCATGCCGGGACTTGCGGCGCAGCTGTCTGCGGACCCCGCGCAGCAAAAACGGAAGCCGCCGCAGCTGAACAAAACCGGTGATGGCGGTATAGACGATGCCCAGGCCCACCAGCACAAACAGCAGCCAGTTGCCCCAGAGAGCATCCGCCAGCGCACCGATCTTCAGCTCCAGATAGGTAAGGACTTGCTGCATGGAACAGACCCTCCCTTTCAGGCCAGACGGTTGACGCCCTCCGCATCCGGCAGCGAGACGCCCATCATAGCCGCCAGGGTCGGTGCGATGTCGATCAGCTCAAACTCGCCCGGGTCGCTGCCGGGGCGCACGCCCTTGCCCCACAGCATGAAGGAGGCACGCATCTCGGGGAAATTCTCGCTGTAGCCGTGCTGGGCTTTCTGGGTCAGGCGGGTGCGGCAGTAGTCCCCTGTCACATCGTCCCGCAGCTCATAGCCCTTTTTGGCCACCAGCACATATTCCGCGTCGGGGAAGCCGCCGCGGGCCCGGGCGCCCTCCCGGTCCACCACTTCCAGAATGCCGCTGTCGGGGTCCTCCGCCAGCCGCTTCATGATGCCCGCCAGGGTCCGGCGGGTTGCCTCGTCCTGGGGGTCCGCCATCCGCACCTCGGCGGTGCCGCCGGCACGCTGGCTCCAGGCCTTCCAGGAGGTCACATTCCCCTCCGGGTCCAGCTCAATCAGGCCGGCCTGATGCAGCAGAACGTTGGGGCTGATGTTGTAATGATTGTCCAGGGTGCCGTGGTCGGACACCACGCACACCACCAGGTCGCCCTGGGTGATGCGCTCGGCTTCCTCGATCAGCCGGCCCAGCATGGCGTCGATCTTTTCCAGGCTGCGGGCCGCCTCCCGGCTGTAGACGCCGTACTGGTGCGCGCTCTCGTCAAAGCTGGCAAAGTAGGCCGACAGAAAGAAGGGCTTCTGGTCGATCTGGGGAGCCAGTTTGTTTTGCAGCATCCACAGGGCTGCGGCGCCGCGCTGGGCGTCGCCGCCGTCGCTCAGATCCAGGCCGCCGGCATAGCGGCCGATATCGGCCTCCATCTCGCTGATGAGGCCCTGGGGGCAGGACACCATATCAATAAAAATGCTGTCCAGCTCGCTGCCGTCCCACCAGAATTCCGGGGCAATGTAGTCCCCCTTGGCGCCCACCGAGGTGGGGAACGCCACGCTGGCGGAACAGTATCCGCCCTCCTTGGCGGCCTGCCAGAGGGTTTTTACCTTCCGGTTGGCAAACCAGTGCCATGCGCCCAGATGTTTGCCGGTGGGGTCAAACATCCCGTTGTTGACAATGCCATGGGTTGCAGGCCGGGTTCCCGTGATGATGCTCTGGTGACAGGGATAGGTAAAGGTGGGAAACACACTCTTGACCCCCTTGCGGGTCACCATGCCATTTTCCAGGAAATACCGCGTCATGGTGGGCAGATGGACCCCCAGGCGCTGCTGCTCCAGTACAAACTCGGGCTTCAGTGCATCCACCGAAACCAGAAGAACACTCGGCTTGCGTTGACGATTCATAAAATGTCACTACTCCTTTGTCAGGTGCCTTCAGGTACCACGACCGGTATGCCAGCTTTCTGGAAAGGTTCGATCTGCTCCGGCGTGGCCTTTGAATCCGTGATAATCATACGAATGCGGTCGATGTCACACATTTTCACCATGGAGTTGGACCCCAGCTTGGAACTGTCTGCAATGATGATCGTTTGATCTGCAGCCTGCATCATCTTATCCTGCACAACGATCTCGTCCATGCGCTGATAGGTAATGCCCCGCTCCACCGATACACCGCAGGTGGTGAGGAAAAATGTGTCGACGTTCAGTCGGGAGAAGATCAAGGTGGCAAAATCGGAGGAAAACGCATCCTCGTCCGGGCGGTAAACCCCGCCGGTGACCACCACCGTAATGCCGGGAGCGGTGCCCAGCTCCTGAAGGACAGACAGGGAATTGGTCACCACCGTCAGGTTATGAAATCTCTGACGGATGACCCGGGCCAGCGCCAGCGAAGTGGTGCCGGAATCCAGGGCAATGGCCTCCCCTTCCCGGATATAATCCGCCGCCAGCTGCGCAACCTCTTCCTTCAAAGCGGCGTTCTGTGTTTCGCGCTTTTTAAAAGAGGTATACGGCGAGCTGGCAGCAGAGTCCTCCAGCGAGATGGCCCCGCCATGAATCCGCCGCAGCAGGCCCTGGTCCTCCATGGCCTCCAGGTCGCGCCGGACGGTCTCGCCCGATACGCCCAGCTTCTGGCGGATGGTCCCGCTCTTGACACTGCCTTCCTTGCTCAGAAGGTTCATGATCTCTCTGTATCTTTGTTCGGCCAGCATATTTCAAGACTCCTTTGCCGCAGAATTTCCGTTCACATCCACAGTATAACACAGAATCCCACACAGTTCAACGCAAGCCTTCCCAAAATATCGCACAAAAATCCACATTCTCAATTGTATATTCACACGAAATCGCAACGAACCACTTGAAATCGCACAGAAACGCAGATATAATGAGGTCGCTGCGGAGCCGTTCACACCTCTGTGCAAAGAACAATGGTAAGGAGTGACATGACGGATGGAACAGATGACCTCATCCAATACAAAAAAGAAATGGATATCTTTTGGCACCCTGATGCTGGGCGCCGGCACCATTTATAAACTGGGCTTTTTGAAAGATGCCTTCTACGCCCCCATGCAGGAGTTCATGGGGCTGACCCACATGCAGATCGGCACCGCCATGAGCGTGGCCGGCCTGATTTCCACCTTTGGCTTTTTGGCGTCCATCTATTTGACCGACCGCATCTCCAAGAAAATCATGATTCCCATGTCCCTGTTCGGCATCTGCCTGTGCGGACTGTGGCTGAGCACCTTCCCCTCCTACGGGGTATTTCTGCTGATCTACTGCCTGCTGGCGGTCTGTGCCGACATGCTGTACTGGCCCACCATGCTGAAAACGGTGCGCCTGCTGGGCAACGAGGACGAGCAGGGCCGCATGTTCGGCATCATGGAGGCCGGCCGCGGCCTGATGGACACCATCGTGGCCTTCTGCGCCCTGGGCGTGTTCGCCGCCTTTGGCAGCAACGCCTTCGGCCTGCGGATGGCGATTCTGTTCTACGCTGTGGTCCCCGGCGTCATCGGCGTGATCTCCTATTTCCTGCTGGAGCCCGACACCGCTCCCACCGCACAGGACGGAAAAGCCACCAGCAAAAACAAAGCAGCCTGGGACGGCGTGGTCCGCGCCCTGAAAAACCGCAACATTTGGCTTGTCTCCCTGAACATTTTCATGGTTTACAGCGTTTACTGCGGCCTGACCTACTTTATCCCCTTCCTGGAGGAAGTGTACGCCCTGCCCATGACCCTGGTGGGCGTATACGGCATCATCAACCAGTACGGCCTGAAGATGCTGGGCGGTCCGGTGGGCGGCTTCGTGGCGGACAAGGTCACCCATTCCGCCATCAAATATCTGCGCATTGTCTTCCTCATCACGGCGGCCGTCCTGCTGGTCTTTAACTTCCTGCCCCACCAGCAGCTGGGCGTGGTGGTGGGCATGAGCATCACCCTGAGCATCGGCGCTCTGGTGTTCAGCATGCGCGCCATCTATTTCGCCCCCATGGACGAGGTCCAGGTGCCCCGCGAAATCACCGGCGCCGCCATGTCCCTGGGCTCCTTCATCGGCTATCTGCCGGGCGCCTTTATGTATGCCGTCTACGGCGGCATCCTGGACCGCATCCCCGGTCTGGCCGGCTACCGCGTGGTCTTTTTCATGATGGCGGTCTTTGCAGTGCTGGGCTTCCTGCTGAGCAGCTACACCTTCCGCATCGTCAAAAAAGAACGCCAGGCCAAATCCTGACCCTGCCCCGCCTAGCAGTCCCTGCATTCCTATACCCATTCTCATTCCTATTTCTTATTCCTTCAAAGTCCAAGCAGAAAGCGGCCCGGTTCAGCCAACGCTGTTCCGGGCCGCTTTCTGTTGTTTTGAGGCAAAGGGCGGATATGCGCCGCATACCCAGAGGAGCGGACGGAGTTCACAAAAACGTACTTTTAAACCGAACAGCGCATATTTTTGCGTTCTGCCGTCCTGTGCCGTCCGCCCTGCGGGGTTTTCGGCATACAAATACGCCGGGGAACAAATTGTTCCCCGGCGTTGGTTTTGGGTTTATTCGGCTTCTTGTTCCCGATACACCGCCAGCAGGCGCAGGGCGGGCTCGGCCCGGGACGCTGTGATGCAGACGGTCACCTGTTTCGCCCGGACCGGTGCAAAGCGGCAGATCCGCTTGTGGCCCACCACCGTGAAGGCGGCCACCGTCCGGCCGTCGGCCCGGATTTCACCGGCCTCGATGTGCTGGCCAGCGGGCAGGTACTCCCCCAGCACCACGCAGGAGATCTCCTGGGGCTGAGCAAAGGTGAGAGTCAGGCTGGGCTGCCCTTCGCCGGGGGCACTCTGCCACCAGGTATCGCTGCGGCCATCGGCGGCGCAGGCAGGCAGGTGGCCTTCGGCACTGCCCGAGGCGCTGAGCTCTCCCAGGCCGGTGCGTTCCAGCGCAAACAGGTTCTGAATCTTCCGGCCCAGCCCAGCCAGGGCGGCACAGTCGGGAGGGGCGATCCGCCCATTGGGGGCGGGCGGCACATTCAGCAGCAAAGCCGCATTGCCGCCCACCGCATCCAGGTAGATGTCCAGCAGTTCCCCGGGGGTGCGCACCTGGCTGTCCTCCTCGGGGTGGTAGAACCAGCCCGGCCGGATGGAGGTGTCCACCTCGGCGGGGTACCAGGCCAGCTCCCCGGCCGCGGCAATGACTTCCCGGCTGCCCAGGTCCTCGTCCTGCCGGTCCACCCGGCGGGAGAAAGTACCGTCGTCGGCCTGCTGGGAGCGGCCGGCGGTATAGGCGGCATCCATCAGCTGGGCGGGCACCACGCTCCATTCGCTGGGGCGGCAGTGTCCGGCCTCGTTGCCGCACCACCGGACATCCGGCCCGCACACGCTGAGCACTGCGCCCGGCTGGAGCCGGCGCACCGTCTCATAGTACCGGGGCCAGTCGTAGACCTGCCGTTTGCCGTTGGGGCCCTCGCCGCAGGCTCCGTCCATCCAGACGCAGAACAGTTCCCCGTAGCGGGTGCACAGCTCGGTCAGCTGATGGACGTAGTAGTCGTCGTAGGGCCTGCCGGTGCCATAGCGGGGGTCGTGGCGGTCCCAGGGGGACAGATACACTCCGAATTTCAGCCCGCCCCGGCGGCAGGCCTCCGCCGTCATGGTCACCACGTCCCCTTGGCCCTCCCGCCAGGGCGCATTCTTCACGCTGTATTCGGTGAAGGCGCTGGGCCACAGGCAAAAGCCGTCGTGGTGCTTGCAGGTGAGGATCAGGCCCCGCATGCCGGCGCTTTTCAGGGCGGCCACCCATTGGTCCGGGTCCAGGTCCTCCGGGTGAAAAAGCCGCGGGCTGTCGGTTCCATCGCCCCATTCCCGCCCGGCAAAGGTATTCATGCCGAAATGGATGAAGCCGCAAAATTCCAGCTGCTGCCAGGCCAGCTGGCGGGGCGACGGCGTCACCGACGCCGCACGCCGCAGCTGCTGTTCCGAAATGTTTATGCAATGGGGTACCATTTGATCTCGTTGGCCTCCAGATGCAGGTCAAAGCTGCTGCCGTCCCCGCGGTAAACGGTGGTATCCTGGGGCTCATAGGTGTTGTTGACCACGCAGTACTTGTTGTTCTTGACGTAGGCGTGGACTTCCACATTGTAGTTGGAGCTGAACCAGCGGCACAGATCCTCCTCGTCGTGGGCGGCCCACAGGATGGCACGGTAGAGCACGCGGTTATTCACAAAGCTGTAGGGCAGGCCGCTGCTGGAAGGCCTGGAAGTCCTTGAACTCTTTGCTGGGGACGCGGTACTGGTTATTGTAGTAGCCCTGGTCGATGATATACTCGGGGCGGAATTTGTAGCCCACTTCCTTCTCGAACTGTTCCAGGATATAGGGGCTGACCGAAGCGGAATAGCCGTACCAGTCCACGTATTTTTCCCGGCGCAGCTCATCGAACACCAGGGTGAACAGGTGGAAGAAGGTGGTGAACCGCACCACGTCCACATAGGGATGGCTCTCCAGGAAGCGGCGCAGGCGCTCCAGGGTATACTGATGGGTCTTGGGCTGGCGGACGTCAAAGGGGATCTGGTGCTCCACATCGGTCCAGCCGTTGATGACCGAATTGTACATATGGACGGGGTCCCAGATCAGGTAGGCCAGGAAGCTGACGGTGTACTCATGATAGGCGGCGGGGGCGGAAATCACCACCGCTTCCTTGTCCGCGTCATAACTCCATGCGCCGGCGGGCAGGGGCTGGCCGGTGGTGCGGTCCATGACTTCCCACCAGCGGGCGATATCGTCCCGGTCGTTGACCTGCAGCAGCTCCCGGCTGATCCCTTTCATCAGGGGAATCTGCAGCGCGCCCTCTCCAGCGGCGGTGAAGAAGGGGGTCATGATATAGCACTGCTGGATCTCGTCGGGGTTGGCCTTGGCCCATGCGTTGTCCTTGCGGGTGGTGTAGTAGGTGGCGTACACCTTGGCCCCGGTATTGCGCAGGGCCTCGGGGAACTCGGTGCCGTCACAGTCCCGGATGGCGTCGGCACCCCAGCGCTGCATCAGGGTCAGGGTCTCGGGTACGGCGTCCAGATCGGTGGGTATGGTGACCCGGCCGGTGCGTTTTTCGTCCATCATAACATAATCCTTTCCGTTGTCGTTCAAGTCAGTCCAGATACAGCCCTTCGGGGCACTGGGGGGTAAAGGCGAGAACCGTTCCATAGCCTGTGCAGCCGTCGGCGCACAGCAGTCCCGCCTCGTGGGGGCCTGCCTGCCAGCTGAACAGTACCGTCCGGCTCTGGCCGTCTTTGTCCACCCGGACCCCCTGGGCCAGGCGGGAGGCAATGGGCTTCCCTGCCCCGTCGGTCACCGGCACAAGCCGGGCGTCGCAGGGGCCGCCCAGGCTCAGCACCCACACCAGCGCCGTTGTGCCGCTGGTGGAGGCCGTCAGCCGGAGGGACGGCCCGGTGCAGAGGGTGTTGTACACCGGGGCGCGGGGAGATTCAAAGGCACAGCCCGTCTGGCCGCTGAGCCAGTGGAGCTGGGCACAGGTGCGGCTGCCCTTCCAGAAAACACTGCGCGGATTGAGGGTCAGGGTTCCCTGTCCAAAGTGGCAGTAAGCTTCTGCCTGGTGACCGCCTGCGCTGCGGATGAGATCCGCCCCCACCAGAAGGTCCGGCTTGAGAAAGACCAGACGCCGTTCCACCAAAGCTCCCCGGGACAGGTATCCCCCATGCCCTGCGAACAGGTAATCCGCCGCCGGGTCAAAATGGGCCCGGGCCGGCAGGGGCTGGGCGATGTTCTCCCACTCCCAGGTGGCGCGGTACTGGGTGAAGTCGGTTTCATCCAGCCGGAGGGTATTGTGGGCGGCGGGGCTCTTCAGAGCCTGGCGCCGGGGGCCGTCCACATAGGTCAGGCGGCCGGGGTCCACCAGCACCGCCTCGCCCCCATGCCACACATCCAGATGCAGCAAATCTCCATGGCCGTGGCCGCCGCCCAGGCGTCCGGCCCGCAGATGGATGAAGGTATCCGCCGGCTGCCAGCCGCTGCGCAGCATATAGTTGCCGCTGGCTTCCAGCTTCTGGGAGGGGCATTCGGGCCAGGCGGCCGGCAGGGCGGCCCCAGCGGCGGGCAAGCAGCAGGCAGACGGCCAGGGCCGTCCCCGCCATCACCGCCCACAGGGCCAGCACGGCGCCCCAGCCAAAACCCTGGGCCGCTGCGCCGATCCCCCATGTGGCGATGGCCGCCCCCAGGTAGGTGATGGCATTGAGACTGCCGGACAGGAATGCGGCCCCTGCGCGGCGGCCCGCCCGCACCGGCATGACGTTGATAAACATGGTATTGATGCCCAGCATCAGGGCGGTGGTGGCTGCCAGCAGGGCCACCGACAGAGGCAGGCTGTATTTTACCGCCGCCGGCAAAGCCAGCAGGCAGACCAGCGCCCCGGCGAACAGGGCCGCCGAGGTTTTCACCTCGTTGCGGAAGACGCAGCGGTCCAGCCAGCCGGCGCCATAGGCCCCGGTGAGGTTCACCAGAGGCAATGCCATTGAGACGGCCGCCGCAAAGGCGGGGCCCACCCCGAAATTGCTCTGGATCATGCTGGGAACCCAGCTGGTGACCCCGTCCTTGAGGCCGCCGTGGAGCATGGCGGGCAGAATCAGGCCCATCAGTCCGGCCCCCGCGAGGACGGGCAGCAGCCGAACCCCCGAGGGCTCTTTTTCCGCCGCCGGGACGGGGGCTGCGGCCGGACCGGACCGAACCGCCCGGCGCAGGGAGGGGGTGCCCAGCATCCACAGCACCGCAGCCGCCAGCATCACCGCGCCGCATCCCCAAAACGCCATCCGCCACCCGGCCAGGGCCATGGCCGCCGCGCTGAGGGCATAGGCCGCCAGGGTTCCCGCCGGGGTGGTGGAGTTGATGGAGACGCAGGCCTGGTCCTGCTGCACCAGGGGCATACATTCGGCGAACAGCCGGACGATGGGCGGCCAGACCATGGCCTGAAACAAGCCGTTGGCCGCCCACAAGATGGGCATGGCCCCAGCCGGAGCCATGCCCATTCCCATATTGCACCCCGCCGAAAGCAGCAGGCCCGCCGGAATCATCCCAAAGGGCGAAACCCTCTGGCTCAGCAGGCCGCAGAGCACCTGCCCCACGGCGTAGCAGACAAAATATCCGGTGGACACGGCCCCCGCCGCCGGGAGGCTGAGAACTCCCTCGGCGGTGATGGCCGCCATGACGGCGGAATAGTTGTACCGGCCCACATAGGCGGCCGCATAGGCCGTCCAGCTGAGCAGGAACAGGCGCCGGCCCTGCTGTCTGGTTTCCAGGCGGGCAAAGGTCCCCTTCCTCATGCCCAATACGGCCGCCAGCCGCGGGTCCGCCGGGTCAGGGCCTCCATGTAGAAGTAGTCGCCCCAGAGGTTGGCCTCGTCAATGCCGTAATCCTTGACGGTATTGTAGGGGCTGGACTTGCAGTAGACGCCGTGGAGCAGCACGCCGCCGCCCGGGCGGGATGCGCCGGCGGCGCAGTGCCGGGCCAAAGCCAGCAGCAGGCGGTCTGCCGCCTCCCCCAGTTCTGCCTGTTCCTCCGGGGTGAGATGGGGCAGGGCCTCATAGATGCCGCAGGCCGCAATGGCGGCCGCCGAGGAATCCCGGGGCTCCTCCCCCTGGGTAAAGACCAGGTCCCAATAGGGTACGCCGTCCTCCGGCAGGCGCTGGAGGAAGAACCGGGCGCAGGCCCGGAACCGGTCCAGATACTCTGCCTCGCCGGTGAAGCGGTAGGCCAGCGCCATGCCCAGGATGCCCCAGGCCTGGCCCCGGGCCCAGGCGCTGTCGGCCTTATAGCCCTGGGCGGTCATGGCCCGCACCGGCGCGCCGGTCTCGGGGTCCATATAGCAGGTGTGGCTGGTGGAGCCATCGGGGCGGAACAGGGTCCGGGCAGCAGTGGCGGTATGGGCCCGGGCCATCCCGGTATAGCGGTCATCCCCCGTCTCGCGGCCCGCCCACCACAGCAGAGGCACATTCATCAGGCAGTCGATGATGAGGCGGTATTCCGCCGGGTCGCCGCAGCGGCCCCAGGCCTGGATGAACTGGCCCACCGGCTGGAACCGTTTGGTCAGCCGCTGGGCTGCCTCCAGGGCGGCCTGGCGGCCGGTTTCGCTGCCGGTCAGCTGCCAGGCGGCCACGCAGGAGGGGGTGTAGAGAAAGCCCAGGTCATGGTGATCCAGGTTCTCCCCCACTGCCAGCCGCCGGGCAAAGCTGTCCACCTGGCGCAGGGCCGCCGCCCGGAAGCGGTCGTCCCCGGTGGCCTCATAGGCCAGCCAGCACTGGCCGGTGAACAGGCCGGGGGTCCAGTCGGTATTGATGCCCACGGGGTACACCCCGTTTTCGGTGCAGGGCAGCGGGAAATCCTCCCCAAACTGGGTGATGTTGCACTTCACCTGCTCTGCGGCAGCCCGCAGGGCCGATGCAAAGAAATCCATCCGGTCCATCCTCAAAAGCTCCTCTCAGTCGTCCAGCCAATAGGCGTTGGAATAGGCGCGGCGGCCCGAGGCATCCCGGCATTCCACCCGGATGTACTCCTCGTCGCCCCGCAGGGGGAACGCCGCCCCGGTCAGGGTCTGGCCCGGGGCCGCCAGTTCCATCAGGCAGCGGCGGCCGCTGGTCACCACATAAATCTTCTCCACCGGGCTGCAGGACACTTCCAGCGCGCCGTTCCGGATCACCAGGTGATGGATTTCCGGGCCGGTGGAGGCGTAGAAGTTCCCCTGCCGCAGGGCCTCGATCACCTCGGCATAGCCCAGGCGGGGCAGCTTGAGCATGGTGAACCCGCCGAAGGCGTCGCACCGGGGGTCCCCCGGCTCATAGACGTTGTGGTTGTCGTCGGTGGACAGGCAGAACAGCCGCCGGCCGGTCCGCAGCATCTCATCGTAGGCCTGGGCGCATAGCCGTACAGGCCGTCCAGCTCGCAGCCGTGGTTGTAGATCTCCATGGCGAACACATGGTCCAGATCCTTATAGTCCTGCCAGTTCTGCAGCGACCAATAGGGGTGGTTGTAGCAGCACAGGAAGCCTTCCGCTTCCTTCCCGGCCAGGAACTCGTTCAGGGCCGCCAGGTCGCCATAGCGCTGGGGCGGCTGCTGGGCCTCAAAGCCGGTGCGGGTCTCGGGGTGGGTATCGTAGAAGTTCAGGTGATAGGTCCGCACCCGCTGAAAGTCTCCCGACGGCGGGAACGGCTCATTCAGGTCGGCCTCATAGGCCGCCAGCGGGATGAAGGTCTCATCCATCAGTTCAGGGTGCCAGCCATAATGGCGGTGGTCGGTGAACGCCACCACCGAGTAGCCCCGCTTCTGATACTCTGCCTTCACCTGCTCTTTGGTCCAGCGTCCGTCCGACAGGACGGTATGGCAGTGAAGATTGGCCTTGTAAAACTGCCCGGCCTCAGGCAAAAGCGCGCGGTCTTTCATTTTTCTCGACTCCTCGACTTAACCCTTGACAGCGCCGACGGTGATGCCCTCGACGAAGTACTTCTGGCACAGGAAGAAGGCAATGATGACGGGCACCAGAACCAGGGTGGCGCCGGCCATCTGGGCGCCGTAGTCCTGGGCCAGGCCGGAGGCCAGCAGTTTGATACCGACCGAGATCATCTGCTTGTTGATGTCGGAAATGTACAGGTAGGGGCTCATGTAGTCGTTCCAGCTCCAGACAAAGCTGAACAGCAGCATGGTGGCCACCTGGGGCATGCACAGGGGCAGGATGATCCGGCGATAGATGGTGAAGTGATTGCATCCGTCGATGCGGGCGGCCTCGCTCAGGGCCTCGGGCACCGCCACAAAGGCCTGGCGCAGCAGGAACACAAAGTAGACGTCCACCGCCGCGGGCAGGATCAGGGACCACATGGTGTTCAGGATGTGCAGTTCCTTGAAGATGATGTACCGGGGCATGATCATGATGTCGCTGGGGATCATCAGGCCGGCCAGCAGCACCAGGAAGATGGCGTCACGGCCGGGGAACTTGATTTTGGCGAAGCCGTAGGCCGTGATGGTGATGATGAAAAACTTGAGGATCAGGGTCAGGCCGGTCATGACAACGGTGTTGCCGAACCAGCGGAAGAAATCATAGAACTCGTTCTTGAACAGGGTCTCGAAGTTCATCAGGGTGAAGTTCTTGGGGATGATCTGCAGCGGGGTGGACAGGACGTCGCCGCTGGGTTTGAAGGACGACGACAGCATGAAGATGAAGGGATAGATGCAGCAGATACCCAGCAGCACCATGATGACGGTGATGACGATCTTGAGGATATGCTCTTTCTTTGCACGCATGGCGGGATACCTCCTTACTGGTCAGCCCACTTCTTCTGGCCGCGCCACTGGATCAGGGTGATGACCATGACGATGGCGAACATCACCAGGGCCTGGGCGGCGGCGTAGCTGGTCTCATACTTCACGAAAGCGGTGTTGACGATGTTCAGGCTCATGACGGTGGTTGCCTGGCCGGGGCCGCCGTCGGTCAGGGACTGGATGACGGTAAAGTTCTGCAGGCTGGTGATGATGGAGCTGATGGTCAGGAAGAAGGTGGTGGGCGCCACCGCCGGGATCACCACGTTGCGGATCTGCTGCCACTTGTTGGCGCCGTCGATCTCGGCGGCCTCGATCTGGGATTTATCCACGTTCTGCAGCGCGCCCAGATAGGTCAGGAAGTTCAGGCCGATGCCCTTCCACACGGCGATGAGCACCACCGCCGGCAGGGCCCATTTCTGGTTCAGCAGCGGGATGATGGGGTCCTCCACCCCAAAGAACTTCTGCAGCAGGTAGAAGGGGCCGCGGGGTCCCAGAATCAGCTGGAACACGACGGCGACGGCCACCATGTTGGAGACGTAGGGCAGGAAGAACATGGAGCGGATGCCCTTGGCCCAGAACACGCCCTTGTTCAGCAGGTAGGCCAGGATATTATAAGTCGAAACCCATTTCTTAAAATAAGCAGAAATTGAAGTCCGTCTGCATTTTTTGACTTAGTACAAGAACAGCCGATCCATGTCAATTTCTGCAGATGCGTCCCCTGCCCTGCCCGCAAAGGCGCAAAAAGCCGTCCCAGCCACCGGGAGGCAGATGGGACGGCTTGTGTCGGGTCAGAACCCGCGCCAGGGCAGAATCAGCTCCACGCGGGTGCCCAGGCCCGGCTTGCTCTGGACCCGCAGGCAGCTGGAAGAACCTGCGTACAGGCGCAGACGGGCGCTGATATTGTGCAGGCCGATGCCGGTGCTGCGGTGGTTGGCCCCGGCCTGGGGCTTGCGGCCATGGAGAATCTGCTGGCGCAGAGCCTCCAGGGCGGCGGCATCCATGCCCACGCCGTTGTCGGTCACCGTCAGGACCAGGTTGTCCCCCCGGTGCCAGGCGGCCACCCGGATGCGCAGGGTATGATCCAGCCCATCCATGCCGTACAGGAGGCTGTTCTCCACAATGGGCTGGAGAATCAGCTTCAACACCTCCACGTGCTCGGGGTCACAGCCGTGCATCCGCACTTCATAGTCCACCTTGTTGCCGTAACGGCTGCGCTGGATGTTCATATACATCTGGACATGTTCCAGCTCCTGCCGCAGGGGGACAAACAGGCCGCCCGAAATGCTCAGCCGGTACAGTTTGCCCAGGCTGGAAGCCAGTTTGCCGATATCGGGCCGGCCCGCCTCCCCTGCCTTCCAGACGATGGACTCCAGGGTATTATAGAGGAAATGGGGGTTGATCTGGCTCATCAGCACCTGCATTTCCAGGTCCTGACGGCGGCGCTGCATCCGCATCTTCTGCTCGATGCCCAGACGCAGGCTGTCCAGCATGGCGTTGTAGCCCTCCATCATCTGGACCACTTCCGCCGGGCCATGGGGCTTGACGTGAGCGTACAGGTCCCCGGCGTCCACCCGGCGCATGGCCTGTTCCAGCTGGGCCAGCGGCATCATGAACCGGCGGTAGAGGTAGACAATCAAAACGGCAAACACCAGCAGGCAGCCCAGCAGCACCCCGATGATCTGGACGTACAGCGAATAGGTGACGGCGGTGATCTGTTCCACCGGCACCAGCAGCAGGACCCGCCAGCCGGTGGATTCCCCTACGGCGGTGGCCACATTGTACAGCACGCCCCCCACCCGGACGGTGGCGGAGTCCTCCTGCAGGCCGGCGGCCGCCTTGACACGGCCCCGCCGGGGCGGTATCATGGGGCCAAAAGACCGGCCGCATTTCCCCTGTTTGTGCTTGAGAGAGGAGCGTTTGTCTATGAAGATTGCCGTGGTCACCGGCGCATCCAGCGGGCTGGGGCGGGAGCTCACCCTCCAGCTGGCCCGCACCGAAAAACATCTGGACGAAATCTGGGTCATCGCCCGCCGGCGGGACCGTCTGGAAGCCCTGCGCCCCCTCTGCCCTGTCCCACTGCGGGTGCTGCCTCTGGACCTGACCGACCCCAGCGCGGCGGACGCCCTGGAAGCCGGGCTGGCAGCCGCCGCCCCTGAGGTGGCGGTCCTGGTGAACGCCGCCGGCTTTGGCCGGATGGGCGACTGGCAGGCCGTCACCCGCCGGGACAGCGCCGCCATGATCCAGCTGAACTGTCAGGTCGCCGTGGAGGTCACCCAGATTTGCCTGCCCTACATGGGGCCAGGCGGGCGGATTCTGGAAATCTGCTCCACCTCGGCCTTCCAGCCCTTCCCCTATCTGAATGTATACGCCGCCACCAAGGCCTTCCTTTACCATTACAGTCTGGCGCTGGGGCGGGAGCTGCGTTCCCGCCGCATCACGGTGACGGCGGTATGTCCCTACTGGATTCGGGACACCGAATTCATCCCGGTGGCCCGTCAGGGCGAAAGCCAGGCGGTGCGGCATTTCCCGCTGGCCTCCACCGCCCGGCGGGTGGCTGTGCGGGCCCTTCTGGACAGCCGGCACGGCCGGGCGGTCTCCACCCCGGGGCCGGTCTGCACCGTCCACCGGGCCGCCGCCAAATGTCTGCCCTCCGGCGCCCTCATGACCCTCTGGGAGGGTCTGCGCCGCCTTTGATCCCCCAAAACAACAAGCCGCCCGTTCCCTCTCCGGGAGCGCGGCGGCTTTTTTGTGCGTTCAGGGCTTTTTGGGGTTCAGGGTCTGCTGGGCGCAGGTGATGAAGGCTTTCAGGAGGGGGCGGTCCTTCCAGCTCTTGTAATAGAAGCCAAAGGAAACCGGCTGGCCCCCTTCCAGGGGGATCTGGCGCAGGCCGGGCAAAAACAGCATCCCCTCGTCGGTCAGGCGGACCGAATGGGTGCTGCGGTGGAACAGCCGCACCCCCAGCTCCTTTTCCAAGGCGTGGAGCTGCTGGGTGACGGCGGGCTGGGTGATGTGCAGCTGCTCGGCGGCCCGGGCAAAGTTCAACGTGTCGGCAATGGTCAGGAAACACTGAATCTGCGAGGTGTTCATGGCGCCCTCCTTGTAATAAGAATCTCTTATTAAATATAACAGATTTTGAATTCCATTTCCAGAGCAGATGTGTATAATAGAGTTCGCCAGCAGATTGTTTGTAAGCGTACAGTCCGCAAGCGAACCATTTAACAAAAAGGAGGCGATCCACCCTATGGCAGGGCATATCCTGTTTCTTGTGCACCGGCTGAACACCGCGCTGGAACAGCAGGTCCGGGCCCGGATGTCCGAGCGGTTCGGGCTGACCACCACCCAGGCGCTGGTTTTGAACTTCATGCTGCAGCAGGGCGGCGAGCCGGTCTGTGCCGTGGACCTGCACCGGCACCTGGGAACGTCCAAGGCGGCTCTGTCCGCCGCCCTGAAAGACCTGCACCAGCAGGGCTTTCTGACCGTGACCTCCTGCCCCGGCGACGACCGCAAAAAGCAGATCCGGCCCACCGACAAGGCCGCGGCGCTGCAGCGTCAGATTCAGGAGCAGATGGCCGGGCTGGAACAGCAGGCCTGCCGCGGGCTCACCCCCGGGCAGGCGGACGCCGTCAAGCTGTGCATGGAACAGATGCTGCGCAATCTGGGCGGCCCCGCGGAGGACCGCTCTTCACGAGATGGGAGGAAGATACAATGTTGAAAACCCTTATGGCGCAGATACGCCAATACAAGAAATCGGCCATTCTGGCGCCCCTGTGCACCGCAGGCGAAGTGCTGATCCCCTTTGTCACCGCCGCCATCATCGACCAGGGCATCGAGGCCGGCAACATGAACAAGATCTACCAGTACGGCGCTCTGATGCTGGTGCTGGCCCTGTTCAGCCTCTGCTTCGGCGTGCTGGCCGCCCGGTTTTCGGCCCGGGCGTCAGCGGGCTTCGCCTGCAACCTGCGGGACGCCATGTACTGCAACGTCCAGACCTTTTCCTTTTCCAACATCGACAAGTTCTCCACCGCCGGCCTGGTCACCCGCATGACCACCGACGTCACCAACCTGCAGAACGCCTTCCAGATGATTCTGCGGGTGGCCGCCCGGGCCCCTCTGATGCTGCTCTGCTCCATGTTCATGTGCTTTTTCATCAACGTGCAGCTCAGCCTGATCTTCCTGGTGGCCATTGTGGTGCTGGGCGCGGCCCTGGCTGCCATCATGCTGCGCACCACCCCCATTTTTGACAAGGTGTTCCGCAAATACGACGACCTGAACGCCAGCGTACAGGAAAACGTCAGCGCCATCCGGGTGGTGAAGGCCTTTGTCCGGGAGACCTTCGAGAACGAGAAATTCAAAAAGGCCGCCGAAAACCTCTATCGGATGTTCGTCAAAGCCGAAAAGCTGCTGGCCCTCAACAACCCCATCATGATGCTGGTGGTCTACAGCTCGATTCTGGGCCTGTCCTGGTTCGGCGCCCACTTCATCGTGGCCGGCAGCCTCACCACCGGCGAGCTGACCAGCCTGCTGAGCTACGTCATGAGCGTCCTCATGAGCCTGATGATGCTGTCCATGGTGTTCGTCATGATCACCATGAGCACCGCCAGCGCCGAGCGTATCGCCGAGGTGCTGACCGAGACCCCCGACCTGACCCAGCCCGAAAAGATCGTCCTGCACAACATCAACCTGTTCGCCACCCCGGGCCAGAAGATCGCCTTTGTGGGCTCCACCGGCGCAGGCAAAACCACCATCACCAACCTGATCAACCGTTTCTACGACATCGCCGACGGCAAAATCCGCTACGACGGCATCAACATCAACAAGATCAAAAAGGGCGATCTGCGGCGTTCTCTGGGCATTGTGCTGCAGGACACCCATCTGTTCACCGGCACCGTCATGGACAACATCCGCTATGGCCGTCTGGACGCCACCGACGAGGAATGTCTGGCTGCGGCCCGCCTGGCCAACGCCGACGACTTCATCCGCCGCCTGCCCAACGGCTACGACACCATGCTGACCGGCGACGGCGCCAACCTGTCCCAGGGCCAGCGGCAGCTGCTGGCCATCGCCCGGGCGGCGGTGGCCGACCCGCCGGTGCTGATCCTGGACGAGGCCACCAGTTCCATCGACACCCGCACCGAGGCACTGGTCCAGCAGGGCATGGACGCCCTGATGACCGGCCGCACCACCTTCGTCATCGCCCACCGGCTCTCCACCGTGAAAAACTCCGACTGCATCATGGTGCTGGAACAGGGCCGGATCATCGAGCGGGGCAGCCACGACGAACTGATCGCCAAGAAGGGCCGCTACTACCAGCTCTACACCGGCAACGCCATCGGTGCCTGATCCCCCTCCCCTCTCCCAAGCTCACTCCTTCTTGAAAACACACAGAGACGCCCGCCGGGTCCCCAGAGGGATGCCGGCGGGCGTCTCGTGTTGAATGGAAGGATGAATGTCCATTTTGATGGGCGGTCAGGCCCGGGCCATGGTCTGTTCCACCGCGGCCCGGTCGGGCATGGAGCGGATGGCGCCCTTTTTGGTGGTGACCAGGTAGGCCGCCGCATTGGCAAACCGGAGCATCTGGTCCAGATCGTCGGCGGTGAGGCCCTCCAGGCCGTGTTCCAGCACAAAGTTCAGGACGCTGGCGCAGAAGGTATCCCCTGCGCCGGTGGTCTCGATGACCCCGCCCAAAGTACACCCGGGCTGGAAGGTGTGCCGGCTGCCGTAGAAGGCATAGCTGCCGGCGGCCCCCGCCGTCACGTTCAGCAGGCGGATGTTGGGGTACTGGCGCTGCAGCATGGCCGCGCCCTCGGCGAAGTCCTCCCGGCCGGTCATGAACAGCAGCTCATTGTCCGCAATCTTGAGGATATCGCACTGGCTCAGGCCCCAGGCGATCTGGGCCCGGGCCTCCTCCAGGCTGGGCCAGAGAGGTTCCCGCAGGTTGGGGTCAAAAGAGATCAGCGCGCCGGCCTCTTTGGCCAGGGCCACCGCCTTTTGGGTGGCGGTGCGGCAGGGTTCCCTGGTGAGGGACAGGGTGCCGAAGTGGAAGATCCGGCAGTCCCGCAGCAATTCCTCGTCCAGATCCGACGCCGCCAGGTTGGCGTCGGCGCCCGGCTTGCGGTAAAAGCTGAAATCCCGGTCGCCCCCCGGCAGGGTCTGGACAATGGCCAGGGTGGTGGGAATCTCGGGGTCAAACCGGAGGGCCCGGGTGTCGATGCCCGCCTCCTGCACCACCTGGGCCAGCTGGCGGCCAAAGCCGTCCCGGCCCACCTTGCCCATGAAGGCGCAGCGCTTGTCCAGCTTCCGCAGCATGGCCAGCACGTTGCAGGGCGCGCCGCCGGGGTTGGCCTCAAAGAGGCTGTTGCCCTGTTCACTGAGGCCGTTCTGGGTGAAATCCATCAGCAGTTCCCCCAGGGCCACCACGTCAAATCCTTTCCGGTTCATTCTGCGTCCTCCTGCCCGAAGTTCAGGCTGTAGTGTTCCACGTCGATGTAGGCGGCCCCTTCCACCACCTCAAAGCTGACCGACTGGGCCGACAGCGGGGTATAAATCACCATGCTGGCCGCCTGTTCGCCGTCGTTGACAAAGACTTCCAGGCTGTACCGGTCCATGACCACCCGGATCTTGACCGCCCCGTCCCGGGGGCGCACCGGGAAATCCCGCACGTTCACAATGTCATAGGGGAAGCCGCTGTGGGTGCGGTCCAGACGCAGGGTGCTGTTGGCCACCTTATACCGGATCAGGGTCTCCCGCTGGCCGTCTTTGGCCAGGTGGATCTTGAAGGCCTGATAGGAGGGCCGGTCGTCCACCGGGCGGACCGTCACCGTCAGGTCCATCAGGCGGCCCGCCACCCCGCTCAGGTTGGTCTCCCCCGTCACCAGCAGGTCCTGATAGCTGACCTTGTGGCCGCGGTAGTTTTCCAGCTCCCGCACCGGGTTCTGGATCAGGCGGCCCTCCCGCAGGGACAGTTCCCGGGGCAGGGTCATCTGGCCGAACCAGCGGGTCCCCTGGGGCTGACAGTTGGTGGTGGCCCAGTTCTGCATCCAGGCAATCATAATCCGGCGTCCATCGTAGCTCTGGAGGGTCTGGGGCGCATAGAAGTCGGTGCCGTAGTCGATGGACTGGATCCGCTGCCGCGCAAAGCGGCGGGCGGCGGGGTCATAGCGGCCTATCAGGGCGATGGACCCGAACCCCGCATGGAATTCCAGGCCGGCGGCGGTCATCTCCTGGGGGCTCACCAGCATCACCTGCTGGCCGTCCAGGGGAAAGAAGTCGGGGCATTCCCACATCCGGCCATACTCGTTGCGGCTGGAATCCAGGGTGCAGGCGTAGCTCCAATGGGTCCCGTCGGTGCTCTCAAACAGCCGGATGGCGCCGCTGCCGTCGGGGGTGCGGTTGCCCGCCACCATATAGAATGTACCATCCGGGTCCTGCCAGACCTTGGGGTCCCGGAAGTCCAGCACGCTGCCGCCGGCCGGCAGGTCGCTGCCGTCCAGAACCGGGTTGCCGGGGTATTTCTCGTAGTTGACCCCGTCCCCGAAGGCCACGCACTGCTGCTGGAACGCCTCCACCTGTCCGTCGGCCCGCCGGGTCTCATACACGCCGGTATACACCAGCATCTGCCGCCCGTCGGCCAGCTCGATGGCGCTGCCCGAAAAACAGCCGTCCCGGTCGGCGTCGGTGTCGGGGGCCATGGCGGCGGGCAGCCGCTCCCAGCGGATGAAATCCCTGGTTTTCACATGGCCCCAGTGCATCGGGCCCCAGTTGTTGCTGTAGGGGTGGTACTGATAAAACAGATGGTACTCCCCTTTATAGCAGGAAAAACCGTTGGGGTCATTGATCCAGCCCACCGTCCCCGTCACATGAAAGGCCGGGCGTTCCCCGTCGGGGATATAGGCCCCGTACCGGGCTTCAAAATCGCGTGCGCGCTGTAACTTCTCACTGATCATGGAGCTTCCTCCCGGATGATGAAATATTCTGTCCCCTTCCCTGTCCCGCCCCGCTGCGCTGCGGGACGGGACTGCCCTGGAAGGAGAAATGCAGGAAATTGGCTTGGTTTACGCCTCGGTGTAGCGGGCGTAGGCGTTCTTGTAGACTTCCAGCAGCTTGTCCATGCCGCAGGTGTCGCTCAGCATCTGCTTATAGGCCTCCCACTCCTCATCGGTGGGGCCGCCATCCCGAATCCACAGGCCCTCCTGCTCCGAGACCATGCTCTCAAAGTCGGACTTGTAGCGGTCGATGGTGTCCAGCTCGTCGATGGTGAACACGCAGTCCACCGGGTAGACGCTGGTATCGGTGACCTGGGGCAGCCAGTAGTCGTACAGGTCGGTCAGGCGCTCCACAGCCCGGTCCTCCATGTGGAAGTTCTCCTCATAGTACTGGGAGAGGATCAGCTTGGGACCGGCCACCTCATACTCGCCCTTCAGCTCGCCGGCGCTCTTGCCGAACTGGGCCTGGGCCTCGGCGTCGGTGATGGAGTTCCAGACGCCGTTCTCGTCCTGCTGGGTGAAGTAGACGCCGATGGGGCCGTACTGCAGCTGCATGACGTTCTCGCCGGTGTACCACTGGTCGAAGAATTTCAGCAGGTTGATGGGGCTCTGGCACACCGAGGTGATGGACAGCTGGCCCGAGTTGGTGCCGCCGCCGGTGCGGACGGTGACGTTCCTGGTGCCGTCGGGGCCGGCCAGAACCGGCAGGAACACATAGTCCTTGGCGTAGTCGCCCATCAGCTCATCAATGTACCACCAGGTGGACACGCCCACCCAGCCCTGCTGGCACTTGGACATCAGCTGGGTATCCGACTGGGAGAACATCTCCACATCCATCAGGCCCTCGGCGTACCAGTCGTGGAAGTAGGTCACCGCCTCGCGGTACTTGTCGTTGACGCACATGAACTGAATGGTGCCGTCCCCCTGGAGGACCAGGTCGTTGCAGACGTCGTTGGGCCAGTTGGTGAAGCCGAAGCCGGCGTAGAAGATATTCTGGCCCCAGCACCACTGGTCAAAGCCGGTGGACATGGGAATGGTGGTGCCGGCGTCGTTGCCATAGAACTTATGGCTCATGTCGTTGTCCTTGAAGGCCTTCAGGGCGGTGTGCAGCTCCTCCAGGGTGGTGGGAACCGCCAGGCCCAGGTCGTCCAGCCATGCCTTGTTGATCATGGAGAACTGAGGGATGGTGTAGATGGAGTAGTCCTCCTCCTTGCCGATGCCGGCGGTGCCCATCTGCTCGGCGGCGGGCAGGCCGTAGATGCAGCCGTCGCTCATGGTGATGGCCGAGCGGATGTTGGGGTTCTGCTCCAGGATGGCGGACAGGTTGGGCATGATGTCGGGGGTGATGTAGGGGTCCAGGTTGATGAAGGTGCCGTCGGCGCCGTAGTTGGTCAGGTCATAGTTGGAGAAGCCCACACCCATGAAGGCGTCCGGCAGGTCGCCGCCGGCGATGCGGATGTTGACCTGTTCGGCCAGGGAGTCGCTCATGGTGTTCCACTCGATGGAAATGCCGGCGTTCTCCTGCATGGCGTTCAGGACCTGGTTGTCGGCGTGGCCGGGCGACAGGGCCGACTGGCCGCCGATGATGGTGAACTAGGTCTGTTCGGTGCTCTCCACCACGCCGTTTTCATTGGCCACCGGGGCATTGCTCTTGGACCCGCAGCCGGTCAGGGCGGAAGCAGCGGCGACGGCCCAGCGTCTTTCTGCGGCGCCTCTGCGGGAGCTGGACCGCCGCTGTGCTCGCTTGTACTTTGGAACGCATGATGTTCCCTCACTTCCTTTCAAAGAATCACAGAGATACGGACAACGTTCAGCAGGCACTCCTCCTTTCCTGCCAGCGGGATGCTTCCGGCCCTCCCAGTTCTGTGTAACGTTTCATAGTTTTCTGTAAAACAAAGCCCGACAGGCCGGGCTGCGCTTCATCGTGAAACGTTACATGTTTGGTTCGCCTTTATGATAATCCGGATTTTTTCTGTTGTCAAGGATATTTTTTGTGGAAAGCGCTTTTTCCAAATTGCACAAAAGGAGGACATCTGGATTGTCAGCCATCACAAAAAGAGGCGTTTCACGGCCTGTTTCATGAAATTCAATTTATTTTCCAGGGGGAAGTTGCTATAATGAAGCCAACAAACATTGGAAAATCGTCGCGGGCCGGGCTGGAAAGCCCCTTTCTCTTCAAGAAGTTCATGAAACGTTCCACTCAAATACCCCGTCCGCGGCCTGTAAGGAAGGATTCTATGGCTAAAAAGACAACCACCGCCCCCACCATGAAAGACGTCGCCGCCGAAGCCGGCGTGGCGCTGGGCACCGTGTCCAAGGTGTTCAACCACATTCCGGTGGGCGAGGAATACCGCCTCCGGGTGGAGGAAGCCGCCCGCAAGCTGGGCTACCAGGTCAACAGCTACGCCCGGGGCCTCAAGACCAACAAAACCAACACGGTGGCCCTGATCTGGCCCAACCTGCGGCATCCCTTTTTCGCCAGCCTGTCCGACGCCATCATCGGCACCCTGATGAAGCGGGGCTACCGCACCATTGTGACTATTACCAATTATGACAGCACCGCCGAGCAGCAGTGCATCGACCTGGTGCGCCAGAACAAGGTGGACGGCATCATTGCCCTGACCTACAACCCCAACCTGGAAGTAGACCCCCAGCTGCCTTTTGTCAGCATCGACCGGCATTTCCGGGCCGAGATCCCCTGCGTGGCCTCGGACAACTTCGGCGGGGGCCAGCTGGCCGCCCAGAAGCTGCTGGAGCTGGGCTGCCAAAAACTCCTGTTCCTTCGGCAGGGGTCCAATGTGGCCGGCGAGGCCGACAAGCGCCGGATGGGCTTTGAGGCGGTCTGCCGGGAGCGGCAGGTGGAGTTTGAATCCCTCTACCTGCCCAACGAGGCCGGGTTCGCCCCCTTCGAGGCCTTTCTGGCCTCCCACACCCACGACGGGGCCTTTGATTACGACGGCATCTTCTGCAACACCGACCGCCTCTGTTACGAGATCCAGAAGCGGCTGGAACTTCTGGGCCTGCGGGTGCCCCAGGATGTCCAGATGATCGGCTTCGACGGCATCCAGCGGTTTGACAGCGACGACTATTACTGTTCCACCATCGTCCAGCCCATCCCCCAGATGGCCCAGACCGCGGTGGATCTATTGCTGAGCACCGACCGTTCCAGCCTGCCGGCGCTGATCTGTCTGCCGGTGCGGTATCAGCCGGGCGGCACCACCCGCGACTGTCTCTGACACAGGAAAGGAGGACACTCCCTGTATGGCAAGCCAATACCTGAACTGGAAATTGCGGGATGTGAAGCCCGATCCCCCGCCCCCGGACCCCACCCCCCCCCAGAAATGGCGGAACTGGTGGCACTATCACAAGGGGATGGTGATCGCCGGGATGGTGGTCGGTCTGGCGGTGCTGGACATTGCCCACAGCGCCCTGGGGCTGGGTCAGGTCCGGCCCGACTACCAGGTCGCCTATGTGGGGGAAAACGCCCTGCCCGACGCCACGGCGGCGGCCATCGAGGAGGCCTTTGCCGCCCTGGGCAGCGACGCCAACCCCTACGACCGCGGGTGTTCCGCCTTTGCGGTGTACCAAAACTTTGTGTTTGTGGCCGAGCTGACCTGTCAGAAAGACTTCGGCGGGGACGTGGAACAAATCCTGTCCGACGTCCTGGACGGGGTCCACTACAGTGCAGACCTGACCTGAGGAGGTACAGACCATGGGTATGTTTTTCGCCGATGACAGCTACGATGAGAGCCGCCGGATGGAGGGCTTTCAGCGGTACATGCAGCTTTTGTCCTTTTACGCCGGGCGTTGGGTCAAGGTCAACCTGCTGACCACCCTGGGCGCCCTGCCTCTGGTGCTGGGGGTGACCTTTTCGGTCCTCAGCTCCAGCGTCCTGGTGCTGATCCCCGCCAGCCTGGCGGGCGGGGCCATCTTCGGGCCCTTTCTGGCAGCGCTGTACGACAGCCTTTTCCGGGGCCTGCGGGACGCGCCCGGCTCCTGGTGGGACCACTACCGCCGCAGCTGGAAACAAAACAGCCGGGCAAGTCTCCTGCCCGGCGCGCTGGTGGGTCTTTTGACGGGAATGTACGTCTTTATGATGTACATGCTGTGGTCGGCCCCCGCCTTCCCCAGCTGGGGCACCCTGCTGGCCTGTCGTCTGTTCAGCGCGGCCTTCTTCGCCGCCCTGAATCTGCTGTACTGGCCCCAGCTGGTGCTGTTCCAGCAGAGCAACAAGGACCGGCTGTACAACGCCGTCCTGTTCACCCTCAAATACTTCTGGCGGGTGCTGGGGGCCGCCCTTTTGCAGGTGGGGTACCTTCTGCTGTACGTCCTGTTTGCGCCCTGGACCCTGGCCCTGGTGCCCTTTGTGGGGCTGTGGTTCATTCTGCTGGTCTGCGAGCTGATGCTCTACCGCCCCCTGGACGAGGCCTTCCAGATTGAAAAGCAGTTTGTCCAGATCGAGGGCGACCCCTGGCGGGAAACCACCTGATTCCAAGGCGGGAAAGCGTCAAAGCACGCTTTCCCGCTTATTTTTCGGCGCTTTTCAGGGCGTTTTTGCGGTATTGCAGGGGGCTCTGGCCGGTGGCCCGGGAAAACCGGGTGGAGAAATTGCTGGCGTCCCCGAACCCCACCTCCCGGGCGATTTCGCTGACGGTGTGGTCGGTCAGGACCAGCAGTTCCTTGGCCTGGGTGATCCGGAAATTCACCAGGTAATTGTAGGGCGTGGTGCCCATATACCGCCGGAACAGCCGCAGAAAATAGCTCTTGCTCATATGGGCGTCGGCCATCAGGCCGGCCAGGCTCAGCTCCTGCTGGTAATTCTGCCGCAAAGTTTCGGCCGCCTGAAGGATCACCTGGCGGGCGCTGGTGGCCTCTCCCTGGGACAAAAGGTTCTGGGCGCACAGGGCCAGCATCTCATGCAGCACCAGTCCCCGCTGGACCATGCTGTCCACCGTCCCCCGCTCGATCTCCGCCAGAACCGTCTCGAACAGCTCCTGCATCCGGGTGCCGGCCAGCTGGACCGGCACCAGTTTCTTTTCCGGGTGGAGCAGCGCCTCCATGGCCGCCACCCCCGCCCCGTCCAGGTGGACCCAATAGTGGTGCCAGCAGCTCTGTTTGGGGGCGGTACAATAGCTCTGGGGGGTGCGGCAGTTCAAAAGCAGCGCCTGCCCCGGACCCAGCAGCACATCGCTGCCGTTCTGTTCCACCAGGCCCGCCCCCCGCAGGGTATAAAACAGAATATAGCTCTCCTTGTCGGTGCGGGCGGTGGAAAACCGCTGCTGCGCATAAAACAGCCCCGCCTCGGTGCAGTAGTAGGGCTGGGCCAGCTCCGCCTCGCTGGGGGTGGTGCGCTTCCACACGCTCTCGGGGGTGACGTCCATATTGTAGGTCAGCATCTGTGCCATCCCTCCCTTTCCCTTTCAGTATACTGTATTTCCCCCATTGTGCACAAGAGTGGACTTTTCACAAAGTTTCTGTCACTTTTGGCCATTGAAATTTTGGGCCAAACCTTTTATACTGAAGCTACCAGGTTTGTTACCTTTCAGTCAATCCAAACAGGGCGCCATTTCTGGCGCACCGCAATTCAGGAGGATTTTATTATGGCTGACCGCATTGTTCTGAACACGATTTCCTATCACGGCCACGGCGCCATCGAGAACATCGTCCCCGAGCTGACCGCCCGCGGCTACAAGAAGGCTTTCGTCTGCTCCGACCCCGACCTGATCAAGTTCGGCGTCACCAAGAAGGTCACCGACCTGCTGGACGCCGCCGGCTTCGCCTACTCGGTCTACAGCGACATCAAGCCCAATCCCACCATCCAGAACGTCCAGGACGGCGTGGCTGCCTTCAAGGCCGCTGAGGCGGACTGCATCGTCACCATCGGCGGCGGCTCCTCCATGGACACCGCCAAGGCCATCGGCATCATCATCAACAACCCTGAGTTTGCCGACGTCCGCTCCCTGGAAGGCGTAGCTCCCACCAAGAAGCACGCTGTCTTTACCATTGCTGTCCCCACCACCGCCGGCACCGCCGCTGAGGTTACCATCAACTACGTCATCACCGACGTGGAGAAGAAGCGCAAGTTTGTCTGCGTGGACACCAACGACATCCCCGAAGTGGCTGTGGTTGACCCCGACATGATGGCTTCCATGCCCAAGGGCCTGACCGCCGCCACCGGCATGGACGCTCTGACCCACGCCATCGAGGGCTACATCACCAAGGGCCACTGCACCATCTCGGATATGTTCCATCTGGAGGCCATCCGCCTGATCTCCGAGAACCTGCGGGGCGCTGTCCAGAACACCCCCGAAGGCCGCGAGGGCATGGCTCTGGGCCAGTACATCGCCGGCATGGGCTTCTCCAACGTGGGTCTGGGCATCGTCCACAGCATGGCGCACGGCCTGTCCGCTCTGTACGACACCCCCCACGGCGTGGCCTGCGCCATCCTGCTGCCGGTGGGCCTGGAGTACAACAAGGGCGTGGCCGGTGAGCGCTACCGCGCCGTCGGCAAGGCCATGGGTGTGGCCGGCATCGACGCCATGACCGCCGAGGAGGCCGCCGACGCCACCATCGCCGCCGTCAAGCAGCTGTCCGCCGACGTGGGCATCCCCGCCAACCTCAAGGGCATCCTGAAGGAGGAGGACATCCAGTTCCTGGCCGAGTCCGCCTTCGCCGACGCCTGCCGTCCCGGCAACCCCCGCGACACCAGCGTGGAGGAAATCGTGGAGCTGTACCGCAGCCAGCTGTAATTTTGCCTGTTTCTGATCCCCCATATGCTTTCCGGCCCCCTGCCTGAACCGGCCGGATCACCTGAATCGGAATGCGCCGTCCTGTGCGGTGCATTCCGATTTTTTGTTTTGTCCCCGCTCCGGGGCAAAGAGTGTACTTTTCACAAAGAATCGGTCACCTTTGCCGATGGCATCCGGCCCGCCGGGCCGCTATACTGTTACCAGACCAACACGCAAGGAGGAGCGTTATGCAGGAAGTATTTCTGGCTGTGGACATCGGCGCATCGTCGGGCCGCCACATTGCGGGATGGATGCAGGACGGCACCCTGCACACCGAGGAACTCTACCGGTTCCCCAACGGCGTCCAGCGGGTGGACGGACATCTGATCTGGGACATCGACGGGCTGTTCCATCACGTCAAGGAGGGCCTCAAGGCCGCCCTGGCCAGGTATCCCCAGATCAAAAGCGTATCCATCGACACCTGGGCGGTGGACTATGTGCTGCTGAAGGACAGCCAGCCCATTTACCCGGTCTACGCCTACCGGGACAGCCGCACCCAGGATGTGCTGGAGGAAGTGCACGCCCGCATCCCCTTTGAGGAGCTGTACGCCAAAACCGGCATCCAGTTCCAGCCCTTCAACACCATCTATCAGCTGTACGCGGACCAAAAGGCCGGCCGTCTGGCCCAGGCCGAGGATTTCCTGATGATCCCCGAGTACCTGCTCTGGAAGCTGTGCGGCGTCAAGGCCCGGGAGTACACCAACGCCACCTCCACCGGTCTGGTGAACGCCCAGACCCGGGAGTACGACCCCGAAATTCTGGACCGGCTGGGCCTGCCCAAAGCCCTGTTTCCCCGGCTGACCGCTCCCGGCACCGTCCTGGGGCCGCTGACCGACCAAGTGGCCGCCGAGGTGGGCGGACAGACCACCGTGGTCCTCTGCGCCACCCACGACACCGCCAGCGCGGTGGAGGGCATCCCCATGGACCAGGGAGACGCGCCTTTCCTGTCCTCCGGCACCTGGAGCCTGCTGGGGATCAAGCTGGACAAGCCCGTCACCACCCCCGCCAGCTGCAAAGCCAACTTCACCAACGAGGGCGGTGTGGGCTACATCCGCTACTTAAAAAACATCATGGGCCTGTGGATCATCCAGTGCATCCAGAAGCAGCTGGGGATCTCCTTTGCCGAGATGGTGGAGCTGGCCAAAACCAGCTCCTACACCCGGATTTTTGACGTGAACGATCCCCGTTTCTCGGCCCCGCAGGACATGCGGGCCGAAATCTGCGCCGCCCTGGCCGAGACCGGCGAGGCTCCCGCCACCGACGCCGACCTCATCAACAGCACCTATCATTCCCTGGCTCATTGCTACGGCGAGGCCTACCGGGAGATGGAGGCGGTCACCGGCCGGCACTGGGACAAGCTCTACATCGCCGGCGGCGGCGCCAAAAATGCCACCCTGAACCAGCTCACCGCCCATTACACCGGCAAGCAGGTGGAGGCGCTGCCCATCGAGGCCACCGCCATCGGCAACCTGAAGATTCAGATGAACATTCGCTAAGGAGGTTGACCCCATGTTAGTTGAAACCAAAGCCCGCGTCGGCGTGTTCGCCATCGCCCTGGGCGCTTACCTGCCCCAGTTCCCCTCTCTGGTGCCCGAGTTTGAGCAGCAGTACACCAATTTCAAAAAGACCCTGCCCCAGACGGTGGAGATCATCGACGGCGGCATCGTCACCACCAAGGAACAGTCCATGGCTGCCGGCGACAAGTTCCGGGCCGCCGACGTGGACCTGGTGATTCTTCAGATGCTGACCTACGCCACCTCTTATAATATGCTGCCCGCGGTGCGGGACCTGAACGTGCCGGTGGTGCTGGTGAACGTCCAGAAAAAGAAGGCCCCTGACTACGCCAACACCGACACCCCCACCTGGCTGGGCCAGCTGTACGCCTGCGGCGCCGTGGGCGAGATGGTGGCCGACCTGGAGCGGGCCGGCAAGCGTCATGCCGTCATCACCGGCGTGGTGGAGGGCGGCGACCCCCAGGTCCAGGCCGAGATCGAGGACTGGTGCCGCGCCGCCCAGGTGCGCCGCCGTTTCCGGGACACCAACCTGGCCCAGATCGGCCGGCCCTATCCCGGCATGATGGACCTGTACATCGACGAGACCAACCTGTACAACCGGATGTACCTGTACACCAAACAGTTTGACTGGGAGAAGATGTGGGCCATCGCCGACCACATCACCGACGAAAACGCCATCCGGGCCAAGGCCCAGGAAATCCTGGACACCTTCGACATCGAGGGCGGCGGCACCATCGAAAAGGTCTGGGAGATGGCCCGGTATGTGGTGGCCTTTGAGGAGTGGGTCAAGGAGGAGAAAATCGCCTTCATCGCCTCCCACTACGACGGTTTCGCCCATGGCAAGGCGGGGGTGCTGGACAGCATGCTGATCCCGGCTTTCTCGATGCTGATTAAGCAGGGCGTGGCCTGCGCCGTGGAGGGCGACATCAAGGTGTCCATGGCCATGTCCATCCTCAAGACCATCGCCGGCTGCGGCCAGCTGTCCGAGATGTACTCCATCGACTTTGATGAGGATATCTGCATCATCGGCCATTCCGGCTCGGGCGACGCCGACATCTCGGCCAAAAAGCCCACCATGAAGATCGTCCCCGTCTTCCACGGCAAGACCGGCGGCGGCTATCTGACCCAGTTCTATCCCCATCTGGGCCCCGTGACCTATCTGGGCATCACCCAGGACAAGGACGGCCATTTCAAGTTCGTGGTGGCCGAGGGCGTCAACGAGGAGGGCCCCATCTTCACCTTCGGCGACACCAACATGCGCACCCGTTTCACCTGCGGCGCACGGGAGTTCTGCAACCGCTGGAGCGAGGCCGGCCCCACCCATCACATGGCCGCCGCCTCGGGCCGCCACATTGACACCATTCTGAAGGTCGCCAAGATTTTTGACGTCCCGGTAGACATCATCACCCGCTGACACACAAACCAAGAAGAAAAAGAGAGGTTATCTGACCATGGGTATTCTGGATGTTGAGATCGTAAAAGGCTATATCCGCATGTGCAACGACGGCTGGCTCCAGGGCTGGCACGAGCGCAACGGCGGCAACCTGACCTACCGCATGAAGGAGGAGGAAGTGGCCCAGTGCCGTCCCTTCTTCAACGCACAGCCCGGCGAATGGGTCAACATGGGCGTTCAGGCCGACAACCTGGCCGGCGAGTACTTCATCACCACCGGTTCGGGCAAGTTCTTCCGCAATGTGGAGCTGGACCCCGTCCACAGCATCGGCATCGTGGAGATCAACGACAAGGGCGACAGCTGGCGGATTGTCTGGGGCCTGGAGGGCGGCGCCCGCCCCACCTCTGAGTTCCCCAGCCACTTCATGAACCACAGCGTCCGCAAGGCGGTGACCGGCGGCGCCAACCGGGTCATCTACCACTGCCACGCCACCAACGTCATCGCCCTGACCTACATCCTGCCCCTGACCGACCGGGATTTCTCCCGCGCTCTGTGGCAGAGCGCCACCGAGTGCCCGGTGGTCTTCCCCGAGGGCGTGGGCGTCTGCCCCTGGATGGTCCCCGGCGGGGCCGACATCGCCATGGCCACCTCCGAGCTGATGAAGAGCTATCAGGCAGCCATCTGGGCCCAGCACGGCCTGTTCACCTCGGGCCCCGACTTTGACATCACCTTCGGCCTGGCCCACACCATCGAAAAGAGCGCCGAAATCTACGTCAAGGTCCTGTCCATGGGCGGCGGCCTGATCCGTCAGACCATCACCGACGACAACCTGCGGGCCATTGCCCGGGACTTCGGCGTCACCCTGAACGAAAAGTTCCTGGACTGATTTTCCCTCCAAACTTCATTGCTTTGCGGCCTGGGCGCGCGGTTTTGCTCCTTTTGGGGCGGGCCGCGCGCCTTTTTGGGTCCGGGACCCGGGGCCGGGGTTCCCCGGCCCGGCCGCACACCGCCGCCGCGGGCTGCATACCATGGGACAACTCACAACGAAAGGAGAAACATCCCATGAACAACCATTCCTGCGACTGCACCTGCAACCAGACCGACCACGGCCCCAATCCCTATGCCGCCAACATCGTCTGCGCTGCACGGGCCAATGAGGACTACCGGACCGCGTTCTGGACAGGCCACCATCTCCAGATGACCCTGATGAGCATTCCGGAGGGCGATGACATCGGCCTCGAGATGCATCCCGACGTGGACCAGTGCATCCGGGTGGAGTGCGGCAAGGCCACCGTTCAGATGGGGAGCTGCCAGTGCAAACTGACCGTCACCTGCACCCTGAGCGCCGGCGACGCCGTCTTTGTCCCCTGCGGCACCTGGCACAACATCCTGAACGCCGGCTGCGGCTGCCTGAAGCTGTCGTCCATCTACGCACCCCCGCAGCATCCCTGGGGCACCGTTCAGCCCACCAAAGAGGATGCCGAGCACTAAGCCTCCCATCTGAGCCCTGCCGGACCGCGTAATCCCCCACCGCCCCAGCCGGGGCGGTGCTTCCCGCCGGAGGGCACAAAACGCCCCCGGGTACAGCCGTTCGCTGCGCCCGGGGGGCGTCCTTGTATTTTGGGGCGGGCAATGTGACACAAACACAGATTTTTGCCGCGGTTTGCTCTATACTGGTTTTAAAAAGAGCCTTTGCCCTTTCTCAGATGTGACAAAAGGAGTGCAAAACCATGAAGTATGTTCTTGTTGGCGGCAACACAGGCGGCGCCGGCGCAGCAGCCCGGCTGCGGCGGCTGGACGAGCAGGCCGAAATCCTCCTGCTGGAAAAAGGCGCCCACGTCTCCTATTCCAACTGCAGTCTCCCCTACCGGCTGAGCGAGACGGTGGACCAGACCGAAAAACTGGTCCTCAACACCCCCGAATCACTCCACGGGGCCTACAACATCGAGACCCGGGCCAACAGTCAGGTCCTGTCCATCGACCGCGCCGGAAAGAAGGTCCGGGTGAAAGACCTGGCCACCGGCCGGGCGTACGACGAAGCCTATGACACCCTCATTCTCTCCCCCGGCGCCAACGCAGTGGTGCCCCGGATTCAGGGCATCGAAAACGCCAACCTCTTCACCGTCAAGACGGTGGAGGATGTAAGCCGGTTCTACGGCTTCCTGAAGGACAAAGGCGTCCGGAAGGTGTCGGTGATCGGCGGCGGCTTCATCGGGGTGGAGGTGGCGGTCAACCTGCGGGAGGCCGGTTACCAGGTGGCCCTGGTGGAGGCCATGCCCCAGATTTTGAAGCCCTACGACTACGACATGGTCCAGATTCTCCAGAAAGCCATGATCGACCACGGCGTGGATCTGGTGGTGGGGGATTCGGTGGTGGCCTTCCAGCAGTCCAACGTCCAGCTGAACTCGGGCCGCGTCATTGAAGGCGACGCCGTTGTGATGGCGGTGGGCGTCCGTCCTGACACCGCGCTGGCCGCCGAGGCCGGCCTGGAAATGAACCCCCGGGGCGCCATCAAGGTGGACCCCAACTACCGCACCAGCGACCCCAGCATCTACGCCGTGGGCGATGCGGTGGAGGTATTCAATCCCCTGACCCGCAAGCCCGCCATGGTCCAGCTGGCCGGCCCCGCCCAGAAGCAGGCCCGCCAGGCTGCCGACCACATCTACGGCCTGCCGGTGCGGAACACCGGTTTCATCGGGTCCAGCTGCATCCAGGTCTTTGAGTGGAACGCCGCCAGCACCGGCCTCACCGCCGCCCAGTGTGAGCAGGAGGGCATCCCCTATGAGGTGGCCTACGTCCTGCCCAAGGACCGGGTGGGCATCATGCCGGGCAGCACCCAGCTCCACTACAAGCTGATCTTTGAGGTGCCCACCGGCCGGGTGCTGGGCGCCCAGGCCATCTCCAAGGGCGACGCCGTCAAGCGGATTGACGTGGCCGCCACCCTCATCAAGTTGGGCGGCACGGTGGACGACCTGCGGGATCTGGAACTGTGCTATGCGCCTCCCTTCTCCGCCCCCAAGGACGCCGCCAACTATGCGGGCCTAGTGGCGGGCAACCTGCTGGCCCACCGGTTCCGTCAGGTCCATGTGGACCAGGTGCGGGATCTGGTGGAGTCGGGCGCCTATATTCTGGACGTCCGCCCCGCGGCGGTGTACCATCAGGGCCATCTGAAGACCTCGGTCAACATCCCTCTGGCCCAGCTGCGCAGCCGTCTGGACGAAATCCCCACCGACCGGCCGGTCTACGTCCACTGCCAGATTGGCCAGAGCAGCTACAACGCCGTCCTGGCCCTGCAGGGCCACGGCTTCACCAACGTGTACAATGTGTCGGGCGGCTTTTTGGGCATCTGTGCCTATGAGTACTTCAACGATGTGACCCAAAAGCGGGAGCCCATTGTCACCAACTATCTCTTTTAACCGCGGATCCCTTCCGGCGGCGGAGCCCATACGCCGCCCGGGATGATTTCTCCTATACAACAAAACCATGCGCCAGAGACCGTTTCCGTTGGGTCTTTGGCGCATGGTTGTTTTTATGGGATCGGTTGAGGCGGGCTTTTCTGGCTGCGGAACTCGCTGGGAGAGCAGCCCACCCGCTTTTTGAACAGCCGCGAAAAGGCAAAGGCATCCTCAAACCCCAGAGAGCTTGCCACCACCGCCACCTGCCTGTCCAGCTATTCGGCCTACAAGCCGGTGACCTTTGACGAGGAGACCGGGACCCTCTCCCCCGCCGACGCCAATCTGGACCAGGGCCTCATCCTCACCGACGGCGGCTTTGACTTTTACTCCCCCCAGACCTTTGTGGACGGCAAAGGGCGGCGGCTGCTGTTCGCCTGGATGTCCCGGATGGAGGAGGCCGAAGAACAGGCCTTTGCGGCGGGGGAACCCTCGGTCCACTGCCTGACCATGCCCCGGGTCCTCCACTGGCGGGAGGGGCGGCTCTGGCAGACGCCTCCCGAGGAGCTCTACAGCCTGCTGGGGGAGCCCATCCGGCCCAGTGAGCTATCCGACCGGGCCTTCTGGCTGGACATCCGCCCCACGGCGGGGGATGAGCCGTTCCGCCTGACTTTCCACGGGGGCGAGGCCGCCCTGGAATTTGACCCCGCGGCCCGGACCCTCACCTTCACCCGCACCGGCTGGCTCACCGGCCGGCCCGAGAGCAAGACCTGTCCCCTGGACCATCTCGACCGCCTGGAAATCTGGAGCGACAGCTCCAGTCTGGAACTTTTCATCAACGGAGGAAGCACGGTGCTCTCCTCCCGCATCTACCCCACCAGCGAGACGCTGGGCCTGGACGTCCGGGGCGTGGACGGCTGCGGCATCACTCTGCGCCCGATTCGCACCATCTGAACAAGGAGGAACCATCATGTCCGACAAAGAGCTGGCCGCTGCCATCATCGAAAAGGTGGGCGGCAAGGAAAACATCGTCTCGGTCCGTCACTGCGCCACCCGGCTGCGGCTGATCGTCACCGACAAAGACAAGATCGACACCCAGGCCGTGGAAGACCTGGACAACGTCAAGGGCTCGTTTTTCAACGCCGGCCAGTACCAGATCATCCTGGGCACCGGCCTGGTGAACCGCATCTACGACGAAGTGGTCAAGCTGGTGGGCCACGCCGACGCGGTGGCCTCCGGCTCCGACCAGCCCCAGCAGAAACCGGTCTACGGCAACGCCTTCCAGCGGGCGGTGCGGATGTTCTCGGACGTGTTCGTCCCCATCATCCCGGTGCTGGTGGCCACCGGTCTGTTCATGGGCCTGCGGGGCCTGCTGACCCAGGAGGCGGTCCTGAACGTCTTTGGCCTGACCGCCGCCGACGTCCCCGCCCAGCTGCTCACCTTCACCCAGATTCTCACCGACACCGCCTTCTCCTTCCTGCCGGCGCTGGTCTGCTGGTCCACCGGTACTTCGGCCCCGCCCTCCGCCGCTGGCACGGCGGGGGACAGCCGGTCTACTTCAAGCGGGGGTACAACACCTGCCACGAGGAGTGTTCGGTGCCCAACGTCTCCTTTGACGATTTTCCCTTTGAATACCCCGCCCGCAGCCGGGGGGACTTCCGGATTCCCGCCGTGGAGGCCGAGGCGGACGGAGTCCGTCACACCCAGCTGGACTTTGTATCCTGGCGGCCCCTGGAAGAAAAACCGGCCCTGGAAGGGCTGCCCGCCGCCTTTGCGGCCCTCGGCGAAAGCGTCGCCCTGGAAATCACCCTCTCCGACCCCGCCGCCGGGCTGACGGTGCGGCTGTATTACACCCTGTTCGCCGGGCTGGGGATTGTGGCCCGCCATCAGGTGGCGGAAAACACCGGCGCCCGGCCCCTGACCCTGCACAACCTGCAGAGCGCGTCTCTGGAACTTCCGGCCCTGCCCTGGGAGATGCTGACCCTCTACGGCACCCACGCCAAAGAGGCCAACGGGCAGCGGTTCCCGCTGCACCACGGGGTCCAGCGCATTGAGAGCGTCCGGGGGTCCAGCAGCCCCCAGCACCAGCCCTTTTTCGCCCTGCTCTCCCCCGACGTCACCGCCGACCGGGGGCTGGCGGTGGGGTTTCATCTGGTGTACAGCGGGAACTTTCTGGCACAGGCGGAGCTGGACCAGTTCGGGATGGTGCGGGCCCAGATCGGCCTGCACCCCGACGGATTCGCCTGGCAGCTGATGCCCGGGGAGCGGTTCACCTCCCCTGAGGCCATCCTCAACTGCACCACCGGCGGCCTCAACGGCCTGCGGCAGAACTTCCACCAGCTGTACCTCCATCACCTGATGCCGCCCCGGTTCGCGGAGGCGGAGCGGCCCATCCTTCTCAATTCCTGGGAGTCCATGTATTACGACGTGACCCTGTCCAAAATCGAGCGTCAGGCCGAGCTGGCCCGCCAGCTGGGGGTGGAACTGTTCGTGCTGGACGACGGGTGGTTCCGGAAGGGTAATTCCAGCCGGGATTCCATGGGAGACTGGCGGTGCAACCTGCGCAAGCTGCCCGGAGGCATTCCGGCGGCGGCCCGGATCGTCCACGGCAAAGGAATGAAGTTCGGCCTGTGGTTTGAGCCGGAGGCGGTCACCGCCGACAGCGATCTGTTCCGCCAGCATCCCGACTGGGTTTTGCAGACCCCCGGCTATTCCATGACCCAGGGCCGCCACGAATACCTGCTGGACCTGTCCCGGCCCGAGGTGGTGGACTATCTCTTTGACGTGCTGGACGGCTATCTGCAAAAGAGCGGCATCGACTACATCAAGTGGGACATGAACCGCCCCCTCACCGACTTTTGTTCCCTGGCCCCCGGCGCCCGCCAGGGGGAAACCGCCCACCGCTATGTGCTGGGTCTCTACCGGCTTTTGGAGCGGATCACCACCGCCTATCCCCGTCTGCTGATCGAGGGATGTTCCAGCGGCGGCGCACGCTTTGACCCCGGGATGCTCTATTATGTGGCCCAGAACTGGACCAGCGACAACACCGACGGCCACGACCGTCTGGCCATTCAGGCAGGGTACAGCCTGCTGTATCCGCCGGTGGCCATGGGGGCCCATGTCAGCATCACCCCCAACCACCAGACCGGCCGCGTCACCCCGCTGGACACCCGGTGGCAGGCGACCCGGCTGTTCAACCTGGGCTATGAGCTGGATCTGACCCTCCTCACCCCGGAGGAGCTTGCAGATCTGGCCGGGCAGATCGCCCAGCGGAAAGCCGAGCGCCGCTGGGTCCAGTCCAGCCGGTTTTTCACCCTGGACCTGCCCGGGCCCTACACCGGCTGGGCCGCTGTGGCCCGGGACGGCAGCCGGTGTCTGGTGCAGGTGTTCCAGACCCGGTACGACCCCCTCTTTGCCCACACGCCGGTGCGGCTGTCCTTCCTGGACAGAGACGGCCTCTATCGGGACGCTGCCTCGGGCCAGCTGTACGGCGGGGACGAGCTGGCCACCCTGGGCCTGACGGCCCCTCTGATCAAGCAGGACGACGCGGCCACGGTCTGGGAGCTCATCCGGGAACCGGGCTAAAACCGCCCTCATAACGCAAAAATCCGTACCTATGGCAGAAGGCGCCGGGGTACGGATTTTTTATGCAGTGGGAGGGGATGCCCTCACCAGAACTTTTTCTTTTTCATGAGATAGAGGCACAGCAGAACAATCAGGGCGCTGGCCACGATGACGGCGGGATAGCCATACTTCCAGGTCAGCTCCACCATGCCGGTAAAGTTCATGCCGTACCACCCGGCCACCAGGGACAGGGGCAGGAAGATGGTGGTGACGATGGTGAGAATCTTCATGATCCGGTTCTGCTGCAGGTCCATCTCCGCCTGGAACATCTCCCGCAGCTGCAAACCATATTCCCGCAGGGCCTTGGCCTCCTCCAGCAGGCGGCCCAGACGCTTTTCCACCCGGTGGAACATCTGTGCCTCGGCGTCGGACAAGTCGCCGTTTTCCTGCAATTCACAGACCAGCTCGTCCATCTGGGTATAGTACTTGATCCAGCGGGAAATTTCCTTCCGCAGGACCATCATGCCGGCGTTGAAGTTTTCCAGCCGGCCCGCCGAGACTTCGTCCTCCATCTGGGAGAGGCGGTCCTCCAAAGACTGCAGGTGGCGCAGATCCTTCTCCACCAGCAGGGCCAAAAAGCCGCAGAAAAAGCCGTTGGCGCTGGTTTCCTTCTGAGGGTTCTCCTTCCGCAGGCGCTGCACCATGGAGTGGGCCGTGCCGCTGTCGTCGCACAGCACCACCAGATCCCGGGACAGCAGATACCCAAAGGCAATGGGGTCCCCGTTTTTGGCCTGGCGGGGCGTCACAATGGTGCCGTTCCGGTACCCCCGCCGCACCTCTGCCTTGCAGATGCGGGCATCCCGGGCCAGGGGCGTATGGCAGACCAGGTGATCCCGGTCCTCCTGGTCCATCCTGCGGGACAGCTCCTCTGAGGTGAGAAGCAGCACCGTGCCGCCGGTTCCTTCTGCCGGCTCCTCTGCGGGCGCCAGGCCATCGGACAAATTGTATCGATACATCCAGTCCCCCATCCTTTCCGTTTACCAGATTGCTTCCACATCTTCCAGGGGAATGTCCAGCCGCTGCCCTTTCCCGATGCCCGGCCCCTGATGGGGCGCGTCCCGTTCCAGGCGCAGCAGCTGCGCCGCCGGGTCCACCTCCTGGACGTACCCGGTGACCGTCTCATAGCTGCCCACCGGCGGGTTTTCCGGGCGGAGGCGGTCGGGGCAGAAATACCGCACCGTCACCCCATCGCCCCGGGTCAGCCGGGCCAGCTTTTCGGACAGGGCGGCCTGTTCCTCTTCCGACAGGCCCGCCCTGGGCACGCGGCGGGTCCGGGCGCTCTCCTCCGACAGCTCCTCATCAAAGCCCCGCAGGGCGGCAAAGGGGCTGAAGATCTTGGCCCGGCTGCCCAGCGGCATCCGGGGATGTTTGCGGGAGGGTTCGGGGCGGGACAGGGGCAGAATATCCCCATACTTCTGCGCCGCGGCCCGGCCCTCCGGGGTGTCCTTCCAATCGGTCATCTTCTTCCCCTCTCATTCTGCCTTGTGGCCCCCAATCCGGCCGTTCCGGTCCCGCATGGTGGCCCCGTCCAGGTAGTTGGTGCCCTTCAAAATGGCGTTCTTGCCGAACTTCTTTTTCAGGCCCAGCATGGTCTCCTGGAGGCTCTTTTCCTTTTCCAGCTTGGAGGTATCGGTGAAGAAATCGGTCTGGAAAATTCCCTGATCCTTCACCACCCGGTTGGCCGTCAGGGTCAGCCGCCGGACCGTCAAATGAGGATTGGCGATCTGGTCAAACAGGTTCAGGACTGCCTCGCTGAGCTGGCTGCCCAGGTTGCTGGGGGCGTCCAGCCGGGTACTGCCGTGGGCGGGCTTGGGCAGGCTGCGTCCATACCGGTCCACCTGCACCGGCCCCCGATAGAGGCCGGTATCGCAATTTTCCCGGTCGTAGCCGATATCCAGGGTGAGCCCGTCGGTGACCAGGCCCTTGTCGGTCAGCTGGTAGACCATGCTGTCCACCATCTCCTGCACCACAATGCGGGCTTTCTCGCAGGGGTACGGGCAGGACAGCACCTGCCCTTCGCACAGGCTGTTGGATTCGGGACGGTAGGCGTTGATCTCCTTCATGCCGCAGGGTTCCAGACCCCAGGCGTGGTCGATGAGGATTTCCGCATTGACACCGAACTCCTGAAACAGCACCTCCTCACACTGGATGCTGGCCCGGGCCAGCTCTCCCATGGTGTGGATGCCGTGTTTTTCCAGGCGGCGCACCGTGCCGGGGCCCACCTGCCAGAAATCGGTCAGGGGCTTATGGTCCCACAGCAGATACCGGAAGGATTCTTCATCCAGCCGGGCAATCCGCACCCCGTCCTTGTCGGGGGCGGCGTGTTTGGCGGTGATATCCATGGCCAGCTTGGCCAGATAGAGATTGGTTCCAATTCCTGCCGTGGCGGTGATGCCGGTGGTGTACAGCACCTCCCGAATCATGGTTTTGGCCAGCTCGTGGGCGGTCATCTTGTAGTGGTCCAGATAGGGGGTGGCGTCGATGAACACCTCGTCAATGGAGTAGACCACCATGTCCTCGGGGGCCACATATTTCAGGTAGATGCCATAGACCTGCCGGGACACCTTCTCATAATAAGCCATCCGGGGCGGGGCCACCAGATAGGAAATTTCCAGGGTCGGGTCTTTGGCCAGGGCGCCGGCGTCGTAGGAGGGCTCGGACAGGCAGTATCTCCCCTCTTTCCGCGGGGCGGCGCCGCTGCGGATGGCGGCCCGCAGCCGGGCGGCATTGGCCTCCCGGACCTTCTGCACCACCTCGAACAGCCGCGCCCGGCCGGGGATGCCCAGGGCTTTCAGGGAGGGCGACACCGCCAGGCAGATGGTCTTTTCGGTGCGGCTGGCGTCCGCCACCACCAGGTTGGTGGTGAGAGGGTCCAGCCCCCGGGCGGCGCACTCCGCCGAGGCGTAATAGCTTTTCAGGTCGATGGCAAGGTATGTGCGCTGTTTCGGCATCCAAACTCCCCTCTTTGATTAGACCGTTTTCTCCACAAACCACCGGCCCAGCCGGCCGGTGAACCGCGGGTCAATGTGCTCGAAAAACAGCAGTTTCTCTTTGCCCTGGATCAGGACGGTGAAGCAGTCCCCCGGCAGGCTGCTGCCCGCCATTCCCGCCGGGCGGAAATCCCGCACCTGTTCAATGGGAAAGGTGCGGCCGTCCGCCCAGGTGATGGAAACCGGCTGCATATAGCCGGTGGAGTCGAACTCCGAAGTCACCTTCACATAAACCCGCCGGGTGCGGGGCCGGACGGACGCATCCGGGGTGCAGTGGCGCCTGAATTCCATCGAGATCACCTTCCAAACTCTGTATCAGCCCACAAAATGGATTCTGTCTCTATGGTATCACGTCTATGATTGGTTGTCAATGTTATATCGAGAACAACTATTTGTTTTGACGCATTTTCAACATCTGTTCCCGGATGGGGCTGGCCCCGCAAACAAAAAACGTGCCGATGACCCCCAAAGGGAAATCATCGGCACGTTCTATTTTAAGCTTTGCCCGGGGGGACTTGTCCCCCGCAGGGTTCAGGCCTGGGATCAGTCGTTCTTGGTTGCCTCAGAAACAGCGACAGCCACAGCGACGGTAGCGCCAACCATCGGGTTGTTGCCCATGCCCAGGAAGCCCATCATCTCGACGTGAGCGGGAACCGAGCTGGAGCCGGCGAACTGAGCGTCCGAGTGCATACGGCCCATGGTATCGGTCATGCCGTAGGAAGCGGGGCCAGCTGCCATGTTGTCGGGGTGCAGGGTACGGCCCGTGCCGCCGCCCGAAGCCACCGAGAAGTACTTCTTGCCCTGCTCGATGCACTCCTTCTTGTAAGTGCCGGCGACAGGATGCTGGAAGCGGGTGGGGTTGGTGGAGTTGCCGGTGATGGACACGTCCACCTTCTCCAGGTGCATGATGGCGACGCCCTCACGGACATCGTCGGCGCCGTAGCAGCGCACAGCTGCGCGCTCGCCCTTGGAGTAGGGAATCTCGCGGACGATGTTGACCTTGCCGGTGGCGTAGTCAAACTGGGTCTGCACGTAGGTGAAGCCGTTGATGCGGGAGATGATCTGTGCAGCATCCTTGCCCAGACCGTTCAGGATAACCCGCAGGGGCTTGGTACGGGACTTGTTGGCATTCTTCACGATGCCGATGGCGCCCTCAGCAGCAGCGAAAGACTCGTGGCCGGCCAGGAAGGCGAAGCACTCGGTCTCGTCGCGCAGCAGCATGGCTGCCAGGTTGCCGTGGCCCAGGCCGACCTTGCGGTCATCGGCCACAGAGCCGGGGATGCAGAAAGCCTGCAGGCCGATGCCGATGGCCTCGGCAGCCTCGGGAGCAGTCTTGCAGCCCTTCTTGATGGCGATAGCAGCGCCGACGGTGTAAGCCCAGCCGGCGTTCTCGAATGCGATGGGCTGGATCTCCTTCACGATCTTGTAGGGATCGAAGCCCTTGGAGGTGCAAATTTCCTTCGCCTGCTCCACCGACTCAATGCCGTACTCGTGCAGAACGGCGTTGATGTGGTCGATGCGGCGTTCATAACTTTCAAACAGTGCCATTTTCATCCGCCCCTTTATTCCACTCTGGGATCAATGTACTTGACTGCGTCTGCAAACTGTCCATACACGCCCTTGGCCTTCTCAACTGCCTCAGCAGCGTCCACGCCCTTCTTCAGTGCGTCGGTCAGCTTGCCCAAGTTCAAGAACTCGTATCCGATGATCTCATTGTTCTCGTTCAGGGCCAGCCGGGTCACATAGCCCTCGGCCATCTCCAGGTAACGGGAACCCTTCAGCTTGGTGCCGAACATGGTGCCCACCTGGCTGCGCAGGCCCTTGCCCAGGTCCTCCAGGCTGGCGCCGACGGGCAGGCCGCCCTCAGAGAAAGCGGTCTGGGTGCGGCCGTAGACGATCTGCAGGAACAGCTCGCGCATAGCCACGTTGATGGCGTCGCAGACCAGGTCGGTGTTCAGGGCCTCCAGAATGGTCTTGCCGGGCAGAATCTCGGAAGCCATTGCTGCAGAGTGGGTCATGCCGGAGCAGCCCAGGGTCTCCACCAGAGCCTCCTCGATGACGCCGTCCTTGACGTTCAGGGTCAGCTTGCAGGCGCCCTGCTGGGGGGCACACCAGCCCACACCATGAGTCAGACCGGAAATGTCCTTGATTTCCTTGGCCTGCACCCATTTACCCTCTTCGGGGATGGGAGCGGGGCCATGATATGCACCCTTCGTAACCGGGCACATATGCTCTACTTCGGTGGAATAGATCATAATATTACCTCCTTTTTTCAATGATGCCCTCCCGACGGCAAAACGCCTTGGCCCAGAGCAAAAAAGCTGACGGTTCCGCAGGCATCCTAAGCTTGCAGAAGTCGTCAGCTTACAATAAGCAAAGCACTTTAGGCATTCGCCACGTGAGAACTTCATTCCCGACCTGATTATAGCACATGTTCCCGGGTGATGCAACCCTCCTTTTTTCGATTTCTTTTTGGATCCGGCCCCGGACCGTCATCTTTCATCGAGCGTTCGCGGATTCACAGGGGTTTCACACGATAAATTTTTGACAATTTTTTTGAATTCCCCTGTCCCGGCCGGTCCGGGAGGGCCCGGACAGCGGGCGGGAACCGGCCTTCGGGGCGGTTTTCCGGGTGCAAAACGCCGCGGCGGGCGGGGCTTTTCTTACCTTAAAAGAAAAGCGCCGGCTTCCGGAAAGGAAAACCAGCGCTTTTGCTTTTGTCAAACCGAACCCGGGTTACGGCCGGGAAACGGTCCCGCTGCTCCAGTTGAAGATGCCCACCTCACTGGAATAGGAGGCCTTCACATTCTTGTAGGAAGTAGAACCCAGGGCAGACTGGACGATGAGTTCATGGGCCGTCACATCTTCCAGGGAGACGCTGCCCACCGCATTGCTCACCGTCACCTGTCCGGAGGCGGTGACGTTCTTGACCACCACGCCGCCGACGGCGCCTTCGATCTCAGCGTTCCCAATCTGGGAGTCCCGCACAGTTACCTGACCGACAGCGCTGGCGGTGTTCAGCTGATCCGCCTGGATGCCGCTGAGCTCCACCGTGTTGACAGCGGATTCCGCCGTCAGCTGGGAAGCCTTCACCCCCTCCACCGAAAGGGTCCCCACCGCCAACGCCACCGAAAGTTCCTGGTACTGCTTTTGGGGCAGGGTGATGACCAGATCATGGTCAGGCCGTCCGGAAACGGTTTTGCCGTCCATCCTAATCTTAAACAGGGATATGTTCTTCCCTTCGAATTCCTCCGTCGTTGTATGGATGCTCAGCAGGCCGTCCTCCACCGAAATGGTGTAGAGGGGCTTTTCGGTGGTGTCGGCGTAGTCCACCGTGATGTGGTCGGTGTCGGCGGTGCGGATGGTGACGTTGGAGATCGCGTCCTCCACGCTGATCCGGTCGATCTGCTGGGCCGTCTGGAACTGACGGGGCACAAGGTCAGCGTTTTCTTCTGCCGGGGGCGCAGCAAAACCGCACAGCAGACCGGCGCAAAGCAGGCCGCAAAGAACTCTGGATACCCATTTTGTTTTCATCAACACGATACTTCCTTTCTGATTTTGAAACCTTTTCCGGCCACGCCTCCCCGGGGGCCTTTGTTATTATTTAAGCACCCCGGCAGTACCCTTGCAACCTTTTTGCAGTGAAAGGCGGGAAACCGGCGGCCAACGACGGCTCCCGGTGCACAGGGCCGAACCGCTGTAGACGCCGTCCCGATTCCGGCGGTCATTAGGCCAGAGGGCCGCCGGGGCGGAGTACTCAGGATATTCCATAGCGTTCCAATGTCCTCCTTACAGTGATTCCAAAGGCCCCGGGCATCCTCCCCCTGCCCTTCTGAACACAGCAAGACCTCCCGCAGCAGGTTTCATTCTGCCGCAGGAGGTCTTTTTTCATGGTCTGAATCTTTTTACCGTCCCCGCATCTCCATGCCGCAGCGGATGGAACGAAGCAGGCGGCAGGCGGCGTCCAGGTACAGGTCCTCGCTGTGGGCCATGGCGTCCTCCAGACTCATGACGCCGCTGACGGTGGTTTCCACGCTGCAGATGCCGTGGCGGTAGATTTCCTCATAGCCGGCCAGCAGGCCGCCCACAATCGCTACCGCCGGCACCCCGGCGCGCTTGCAGCGCTCGCCCACGCCGGCGGGCACCTTGCCAAAAGAGGACTGCCAATCCATCCGGCCCTCGCCGGTGATGACCAGGTCTGCACCTTCCAGCTTTTGGTCAAAATGGATCAGGTCCAGCACCGTCTCAATGCCCGGCCTGCGCTGGGCGCCCAGAAAGGCCATCAGGGCAAAGCCCAGCCCGCCGGCGGCGCCGGCGCCAGGCTGAAAGGCGGCGCTGACGCCGGTCACCTGTTCCGCCAGGGCGGCGTAGCGGCTCATTCCCCGTTCCAGCTGCTCCACCATGGCGGGGTCGGCCCCCTTCTGGGGGCCAAAGGTATGGCTGGCGCCGCTGGGGCCCAGCAGCGGATTGGTCACATCGCACATCACCGTAAAGGCGGTTTGGGCGGCGGCGGGATGCAGGCCGCTCAGGTCAATGGTCTGCACCCGGGCCAGGTCGGCCCCGCAGCCTTCCAGCGGCTCCCCCTGTTCGTCCAGAAACCGCACACCCAGAGCCGCCAGGGCGCCCATGCCGCCATCGTTGGTGGCGCTGCCGCCCACCGCGATGGTGATATCCCGGATGCCCCGTTCCAGGGCGTCCCGGATCAGCTGGCCGGTGCCATAACTGGTGGCCTGCATGGGGTTGCGCTGTTCCGTGGGCACCAGAGGCAGGCCCGAGGCCTGGGCCATCTCGATGATGGCCCGTCCGCCGGGCAGCAGGCCATAGGATGCCTGCACCGGCGCGCCCATGGGGCCCCGGACTTCCACCGTCCGGACGCTTCCCTGCAGCTCGGCCACTATGGCCTCCATGGTCCCCTCTCCGCCGTCGGCCACCAGCATCCCCTCGGTGACCGCCTGGGGAAAGACCTGCCCCACCGCCTTTTCCAGCAGCTGGACAATGCGCTGTGAGGTCAGGGACCCTTTGAATGAATCCGATGCAAGCAAGATTTTCATTGCGGTTTTGCCTCCTCTGTCAAATCAGCCCGGCCGCGCCGGTCAGGCGGTCTGCTCCGCAGAGCAGGCCCTCCAACCGGGCGTGTCGGTTTCTTTTTGCGGTGATTCCGAGCCGGTCAGCCCTCCAGCACCAGAGAGGAGAAGGCGCGGCGGTACACTTCGGCTGCCTCCAGCAGCTTTTCGATGGACACCCGCTCGTTGGGCTGGTGCTCGGTGGTGGGGCTGTGGGGCATATTGGCGCCGAAGGCCACGCAGTTGTCAAAAGCCCGGGCAAAGGTGGCTCCGGCCGAGATATAGGGCTCGGTCTCGGCGTCCCCGGTGACTTCCCGGTAAGCCTGGAGCAATTTGGACACCAGCGGGCTGTCCAGGGGGACATGAATGGGGCGCAGCCAGTCAAATTCTTCCACCGTCAGGTGATAGGATGCGGCCTTTTCCCGGACAATGGCCAGGATTTCCTCTTTCTCCCGGGTTACCGGCAGCCGCAGATCCAGGGACAGGACCGCGCCCTTTTCATTCAGCGCAAACTTGCCCAGATTGACGGTGACCGGCCCGGAGAAGTCGGACAAATCCCCATCGGTGAAGCCCTCAAACCGGAACTTTCCATCCAGCACATCGCAGGCAAAGGCGATGGCGTCATGGGTGAAGCCGGCCCTGCGGAGGGCACGCAGCAAATTCAGGTTGGCGCTGACCCCTTTCCAGGGGTTTTTGGCGTGGGCGGTGATGCCCTCGGCCGAAACCTGGGTTTCGGTGCAGTGGAACGGAAGGCCCAGCTCCCCGAGCGCCTGCTCCACAGCGGCATTCCGGGGGCACTCGGCGTGGGAGGAGACGGCGTTCATGCTGTCGCCGCCCTGGCAGGGCAGGGCGAACGGCGCATCCGACTTCAGCTGCAGCTGCAGCAGGCCCTTTTCCGCGTAGGTCAGGGGGAAGGTGGAATCAGGCACAAAGCCGCTGACCGGCTTTTCCTCCCGGCCGCAGTAGGCGTGGATGGAATCCCACATGGTTTCCTCGTCGATGCCGAAGATAAACCGCACCCGCTTGTTCAGGGTGCGGCCCTCATCCAGCAGGGATTTCAGGGCATAGACGGCGGCCACGCTGGGCCCCTTGTCGTCCTGGGTGCCCCGGCCGCACAGCCAGTCCCCCTGGACCACGGGGCAGAAGGGGTCGTGATCCCAGCCGTCCTCCTGCCGGGCCTGCACCACATCCAGGTGGCACAGCACCCCAAAGAGTTCCCCTTCCCCGATTTCGGCATAGCCATACATCCCGTCGGGGGCCTTGAAGGTGCGGAACCCCAGCTCCGCCATCATGGACAAGGCCGCGTCCAGACAGTGGTCCACGGCGGGGCCGAAGGGATATTCGCTGCTCTCGGAAAAAACCGACGGAATCTCCACCAGCCGGCTGACGGCGGCGACGATTTCGTCCTGGTATTTACGCATCATCATACTGTGACTCCTGTGGCAAAAACTTGTTTTATACGGCACATACAGAGTCATTATAGCGGGTTCGGGCCGCATTTTCAATTATTTTCCGATTTCACATTGCATTTTTTTGCATTTTACGTTACTATAGGAAAGTGTGTGTCGCGGTGTACCGAAAAAAACAGGGCATGCGGCGCTGAATTTTCATTCAGGGAGTGAATGTTTTTTGGAAAATCAAAAGAAAAAAGCCATCCAGATGCCGCATACCTATGTGATCATCTTTGCGGTGGTGGTGCTCTGCGCCGTGCTGACCTACCTGATCCCGGTGGGCAGCTTCCAGACGCAGGAGGTCAGCTACATGGTGGGGGACACCGAAAAGACCCGCACCGTCATTGCGGCGGACAGCTTCGCCTACCAGCTGGACGAGGCCGGCAACCGGGTGCGCAACGGCGTGGCCCTGTTCGGCACCGAGGATTTCGGCGGCCAGGGCATGCTCAACTATGTGTTTGAGGGCCTGACCTCCGGCGACAAGACCGGCAGCGCCGTGGGCATTGTGGCCTTTATCCTGGTCATCGGCGGCGCCTTTGGCATTGTCATGCGGACCGGCGCAGTGGATGCCGGCATCCACGCCATGATCCGCAAAACCAAAGGCCGGGAAATCGTCCTGATTCCGGTGCTGTTCACCCTGTTCTCTCTGGGCGGAGCGGTCTTCGGCATGGGCGAAGAGGCCATTCCCTTTGCCATGGTCATTGTGCCCCTGACCATCGCCATGGGCTACGATGCGGTGGTGGCCGTCTGCGTCACCTATGTGGCCACCCAGATTGGTTTCGCCACCAGCTGGATGAACCCCTTCGGCCTGGCCATTGCCCAGGGCATCGCCGGGGTGCCGGTGCTGTCCGGCGCCGGGTTCCGGATTGTGATGTGGGTGGTGTTCACCCTGGCCGGCGTCCTCTTCACCATGGTATACGCCCACAAAATCAAGAAAAATCCCCGGTCCTCCATTGCCTATGAGAGCGACGCCTACTACCGCAACCAGATGACCCAGAGCGACGCCGCTTCGGCTCCCTTCACCCTGGGCCAGGGCCTGGTGCTGCTGACCATCCTGGTCACCATTGTCTGGACCGTCTGGGGCGTGGTGGTGAAAGGCTACTACATCCCCGAAATCGCCTCCCAGTTCTTTGTGATGGGCCTGGTGTCCGGCATCATCGGATGCATCTTCAAGCTGAACGACATGCGGGCCTCGGATATCGCCTCCTCCTTCCAGAGCGGCGCCGCCGACCTGGTGGGCGCAGCGCTGGTGGTGGGCATGGCCCAGGGCATTGTGATTGTGCTGGGCGGCACCGACCCCACCACACCCAGCGTCATGAACACCATCCTGTACACCCTGGGCAACCTGCTCAGCGGCGTGCCCGGTGTGCTGGCGGCCTGGCTCATGTATGTGTTCCAGAGCCTGTTCAACTTCGTGGTGGTCTCTGGCTCCGGCCAGGCCGCCCTCACCATGCCCATCATGGCGCCTCTGGCCGACCTGGCCGGCATCACCCGCCAGGTGGCCGTTCTGGCCTACCAGCTGGGCGACGGCCTGACCAACCTCATCGTCCCTACCTCCGGCTGCCTGCTGGGCGTCCTGGGTGTGGCCCGTCTGGAATGGGGCAAGTGGGCCAAGTTCCAGATTAAAATGCAGGGCATGCTCTTCGTGCTGTCCACCATCTTTGTGATTGCGGCCGTCATGATTGGTTTCGCCTGATCGAACTCTAACCCCCGGGCGCGGCTTTTCCTCAGCGGAAAAGCCGCGCTTTTTGTATTGCTTTGTGACCGGGCGGGCGCGGGCGCTCGCACGGTCCTGAAGTCATGACCCCCGGCAAAGTCGGGGGTCATGACTTATACGTTCTTCAAAAGAGTTAGGCACCTGTCAAAATTGGAGTTTGATTTTATCAAACCAATGTAGACTTTAATCCTGGGGATTTTTGCGCCATGACGGCAGGAAATCAGGACAACTTCATTGCCATCATAATACACCACCAAATGACCTATATGATCCCACAGCCAGTCCGCATCGTCAAAGGTTGGAATGCTGGAATAATAGAATAAAAACTTTGTTCCATCCATATGCTGCCGGATTTCATAACGATCCGGATATTCTGCAAGCGTCTTTCCCTTGGCAAAAGACAGGTCCGTAAACTCCCGTCTGTTGATTTGATACACACAGCCCTGTATCCCTTTGTCCCAGTCGTTGCGTTCTATTACATACGCTTCACGGAATTGGATTTCCCGCTCCTTGGAATCAGGGTCATACCAGGGGAAGGCTGTATTGGACAGGGTCTCCAGCTCCACATCGCCCTGGAGTACCATCACAGTCTGTTTTTCGTTCATTGCGAATTCTCCTTTGTTTTAAATGCTTTACAAAAGCACCGATAAGTCACCAGATCCATATCCGCAAAAATAATTTCCAGTGCGTAGTCAGAGTGTTCCCGCTTCCATCTCCTGACGGCATCCACTGCAACTGCAGCAGCCTCTGCTTTGGGATAACTGAATCTTCCGGTCGATATTGCAGAAAGGGCAATCGAGTGGAGACCGTGCTCTTTGGCCAAATTCAAAACGTTCTGGTATGTTTGAACCAGCAGCTCAGTATGCCCGGGCATTGGATAACGGGGGCCAACGGTGTGGATGATCCAGCGGGCAGCCAGGCGATAGCCGCCGGTCAACTTTGCCTCTGTGGTACAGCAGCCTCCCAGTGCACGGCACGCTTCCAGCAGCTGCGGCCCTGCGGCCCGATGGATCGCCATATCCACCTCTCCGCTCCCCAGTAAGGTCTCATCGGTCGCGTTGACGATGCAGTCACAGGGGATCTGCGTAATATCCCTCAGCTGAACCTGAATTCTGTCCTCACTTGTCTCACATCGGAAGCAGGGCGGCTGATCCTGTTCCGGAAGTCCGTTTTTCTGGAATTCTTCCCTGAGGGCCATCAAAATTTTACCCAGATGATTTTCTCCCGCGCCGGTCTTCAGGTCCACGCCCCAGAAGGTGTCGTGCCAGGTGTTTCCCTCCACCAGCTCCGCATCACCGGTTTCGGTCAGGAAGCGGGCCAGATGGAGGTTCTGTGCAAACTTTGCCCGGACAATTTTCTCCATTTCCTGTACTTTTACGGCCTCCCAGTCGGCACGCAGCGGGAGTTTTCTCCCCAGCTGCTTTGCATCCCGGGACCCCAATTCCGTAAAAAGCGCTCGGTCCTCTTGTCTCGCACATTTTGCCGCCTGATAAGCGGCCTCTGCACTGAGATACTCCAGCCCTTCCACCCTGACACAGACAGGATAAAAATTGCTCAGATAGTCATATTCCAGACGAAAACGATCAATTTTGTTCTTCATTCCAATCTTATCCTAAGGATATGTCCTGTTATAACTTGAAATCGGCAAGTATCTGCTTGTCAATACCGTTTTTTGTCTTCGCAGACGTCCGCATTCCAAAAAGGAAGACGATTGAGATCCTTCCAGCAGGTATATTCAATATTTGCCACATCTTCTGTAACATCAATCTGATTGCATCCATCCGTGTAAAACACTCTGGTTATTTTGCCTTCATCCAAGATAAAAAACCAGCGATAGAAGCGATTTTCATAAAGGTAATCCTCACTGTCGAAACAGGGAAACCGTTCTGCATAGCAGAAGACAGATCGACCATAGACGTCAGTATATACTCCGGAGACATTCGTCTCCTTACAGCACAGTTGCCTCCAATCTTGATAGATTTTCCCGTCGGCAGTAAATCTGCCGGGATAGCGAAATTTTCTTGAAGATTCAACAGGCACACGCGTTGCTGCCGGCTCTCCATTTTCATCTTGTTCGGCGCTTACCCATCGAATGCTTTGGGCAGAATACATAGATCGACTGTACCGAACCCTGGTTCCGTTGCCGAACACTTGGGGCTTCATATGAAATTGAGGGCGCTCTCTTTTTGTTTGGGAGGCAGTTGTTTTTTTAGTGAACAATTTTTTCAGGTCAAACATGGATCTTCCTCTCATCCAATCAGCCAGATTGGTAATGGTTCATGTCTGTAAACGTTTGATACACCAACCGATCCATACGCAGCTCCAGTTCCAGGTCAATCGGGCAAAGAGCATTTCTCAGAGATTGCAGTTGTTCCGGGGAGTATCTGCCTGGGCGAAAATAGGCCATCGTAATGTGTGGGGTTAGCCCGTATCCCAGCGGGACAATGGACTCCATCGCCGTATACAGGGCGTCCAAACGAAAAGCGGTTTCTTCATCTGCCGGCGCAAGCCCCAGAACCGTGCTAGTATTGACCATATTAAACAGCCAAGTTGCCTTCATCCGCAGCAGGGACTGCGCTCTCCACGAGGCAAGAAGGAATTCTGTTTGCTGTTTTGTTTCTTCCATTTTCCGGCACAGGTCAGCAGTTGGCTCTGTGCCGTTGAGCAAATCGTGGAGTGTCATATGAAAGGTATCGGGATGCAGCGGCTGAGATAGCATCTCCCCTGCCTTCATATACAGTTGCGATTGCAGCGCAGAGAGAATTTCTTTTGTCCGATCCTCCAGCAGAAACACCACCGTATTTCCATAAAACGGCAGAAAACTCCCATCCCTGCTCACTTTTTTCAGCAGATTGGGGTTGGTCTCAAATTCACTTTGTTCCGGCAGGCTGTGGGAGATATAATCTTCCAGTAAATTCAGCACAGAGATCCCTCCTGTTTGAGAAAGATCAGATTTTAAAACGGTAATACCCACGGGAGATTCGTTTCCCGGAGGGTATTGAGATTCCCGTCACCGTGATTTCAGTTTGTTGGATGAACAGTTCCACCGCGTTTCCTTCCACCCAGCAAGAGGGCTGAAGTGGTTCCTCTGGTTTCAATGTAGTGGGGTGAATTGACCCGGCATTGATATAGAGATTTCCGACTTTGTCCCGTTCGACGCAACCGGTCTGGCAGTTCAAGGAAAAATGGGTGTGCCCGGAAAGAAAAAGGACATTCTTTTGGGAATCCATAATTTGCTGCAGCGTTTGATTTCGGTTCAGATAGGGGGGATCTTTCGCCCCGCGGTTTGGCCGGTGGGTCGCCAAAGGGGCATGACACAAGATAATCCGATGCGTTGCGCGGCTGTCCTTCAGCCGGCCGGCCAACCATTCCAGCTGCGCTGATTCCGGGAAACGAAATCTGCGCCAATGGGTGGCGGCATTCAGTCCCAGGATCTCGGTATTTCCCAGAACCGCAGCATAAGCTCCGCTGCAATCCGTGCTGCAAATGCACCCTAGAATCCCTGCCCTGTCGAGCAGCTTCTGCTGTAAGGCAGGATAATCCCAGGTTCCCTCCTGAATCTGCGGCAGAGGAAAAACAGGATAGTCGTGATTTCCGGAAACAGTAAATACGGGTGTCCGGGGTGCTGCTTCAGTGACGCACTGCCAGAATAAAGCAAACTGCTCTGGGGTTCCGTCGTTGGTAATGTCTCCGGGGATGAGGATGCCATCACAGTCTTTTCCCAAAGAAAGCGCTTTCCGAATCTGCCAGGGCTTGCTGCTCAAATGCAGATCCGACAAAACCAGAAACCGCTGCGCAGGCTCTTCTGCAGGTGGACTTCCTGCCATGGGAATCGGCACCAGTACTTCCCCTGCAGAAGCAAGATCGGCAGAGACCGCCCGCATCAGCAAATGGGTTGCCTCCGCTGGCACAGCCCGCCCTCCGGTCATCTGATACGATCCTATTCCATTTGGTCCAATCGGAAAACAAGCAATTGGCGTCCAGTCAGGGAGCATTCCATATTGATCCGCCCAATAAATGCAGGCTGCTATGCATCCTTTTGCTTTTAGGCGATACCATCCATCTGCACATCCAGGGTATATTTGTTTAATGGTACCTTCCACATTTCATCCCCCTTTCTCTGGAAAAAGACGCACCACAACCAGCCGTATTGCTGTGGGGCACCGCCCTCAATCCCGTCCGGCTCCTTCGTATGTGACCTCCGTATATTTTTTCTCCCAGGCGATATCCCGGGGATCTTCTGCAACGGTGTATTCATTGACCTGGCAGTCATAATACAGATCTTCGGCAATCTCAGTAAGCACATCCAGCAGTTCCAGATTTCGGGTGTATTTTTCCGGGATCCGGGACAAACCCAGGTACGCGCCCAGGATGTTCCCGGTGATAGCGCCGGTGGAGTCGCTGTCGCCGCCGTGATTTACCGCCGCAGCCAATGCTTTGTCAAAGTCGTCCTGGTATTTCAGGGCGCAGTAGACGGCGACCGCCAGAGCTTCGTCTCCGCACCAGCCGGGTCCCAAAGCATGAATGGCTTCGAGATCGTTTCCTCCCTGTTTTGCCAGATCCACCGCCAGTTGGATCTTTTTCAAAAATTCTGGCAGATGGACCGCCCGAGGAAAAAGCCGCTGGATTGCATCCGTGCTGTCCCAAACCGCTTCCTCCAGAGAAATATCCTGGCTATGAGAAACCAGCCGGACAATATGCGCCAGCATTGCTGCGGGGATGTACCCCATTTCGTGGCCATGGGTCAGAGCGGCGGCATCCGCAGCTACCAAATCAACCGCCAGGCCCGCCATCTGAGAACTCCCCAGATACAGCCCCACCGGGGCCACCCGCATGACCCCGCCGCAGCCTTTGCTGTTATTGAGAGGAGTCTCAATGCTGCCCCGGCAGCCGGCTTCAATGGCGCTCATGCAGGTGTTTCCTGGGGCCCGCCGGGCATACAGCCCTGGAACATTCAGCAGCCAACAGAGCTTGAAATCCGTTTTTGCCGGAAAATTGCAGATTTGGGTTTTATACCATTCCTGATAGGCTTGGGCGATGTAATCCGGGTAAGAAGCCATAATGCCTCGCATACAGCCCCGGGTTCTGCCCGCCAGAAGGCCGTTGGCGGTGAACAAGGTCATTTGGGTGTCATCGGAAATCCGGCCAAGGCCACCCTGAAGCCGATATTCTGTAATACCGTCTTTCCCGTACCGGGAAAAAATGGCCTGCTCCGGCAGAAATTCCACTGCATAGCCCAGAGCATCGCCTGCGGCTCCGCCGATGAGACAGCCCAGAAATTTGTTCTTGTCCTTCGTCCTTGCCTTCCGGTCCAGCGCGGTATTCCAATCGCTCTGCCGGTCCGACTGCCGGATGGCATCCAGGCTGTGGGGCGGGGTTTCTGGCATCAGATGATGTTCCATGCAGTACCGTTCCAATCCCTGTACACAGTCTTCTATGATCTCTTTTCCCGCCAGCGAAGAAATCCACTCCTGGGGGATCGCATCGTAACCATAGTAAAGCCCGGCCAGTCCACCGGCAATGGCGGCTGTGGAGTCGGTATCATATCCCAAGTTGACACACCTGAGAACACAGTCCCGGTAGTTTTTCGTCCGGAGCAGGCACCAGAGAGCGGATTCCAAAGATTCCACCACATAACTGCCACTTCGGATGGATTCTTCTTTTCTTTGCGCGACAAACGGCAGGTGCTTCCAAATCGGCAGACAGCCTTCGAACCGGCTATGCCTGCCATACCACTCCAGCGCCTTCTCCACGCCGTCATATACGGCCATAGGGATGATTTCCCCGCCCAGAATATGACATGCAATGGAGATATAGATTCCGCAGGCAGATTGTGCCAGAGGATGCCGGTGGGTTAAGCCGGAAATGGTATGAATATCAGCCATTGCCCGGGAAGAATAAGCAACGTTTTTTCCATATTTTCCGTACAGAACAAAGGCAAGGGGCAGAATCCGCATCAGGGAGCCGTTTCCGTTTTCTTCCCTTTTGTTGCTGCCGCACAGTGCGGGAGTCACACCTTTTTGATACCGATGAATGGCTCTGGCACAGGTATGACCGAAGTCGAAACATCTTCCTCCCGGTGTATAAGCCCCTGTTTCAAACCACTGCCGAAACCGTTCCATGATATCATGGGTGTGAAAATATCCCGACTCAGCAATGCTTTTGGCCAAGCAAAGGGTCATGCTGCTGTCATCCGACCAAAACCCTGCAGCTTGTCCCCGAAGACCGCCATCCGACATCCCGGTAATGGGATTTTCTCGCAAATCTTCTCTGGTACGGCATTCTGCCGGCACTCCCAGCGCATCTGCCACACATAATCCATAGAGCCCATCCCGTATTTTTGTCATCTTTTCTCCTCCACCAATGGTTTTGGTCATCCAAAGCGAACCCTCAAGGAACTGTAGCATCGAAATGACTGGTGCTTTACTGCGAGCCGTTCAATAGAAACGGAGGTTTGTATGAACCGGTTTGTCCCATATGCCCCATGCAAAGATAAAGAACCTTAAACTCCAGAATGGCAGCCCCACCAATAAGACAGTCCAAAAATTGATTCAGGTTTTTGATGGTAACTTTTCGATCTAGCGTTATGTTCCAGCAGCTCTGCCGGCCGGCCCACCGAACCGTAGAGAAATCGCGTCCTCTCTTTGTGTTTGACGCTGCATACAAGGCGCCTTCTTTTAAATTTACTTCGTCACCGGAACAACACGTTCCAGCATTGCCTCCATGCTGCTGTTCAAGGCTGTAATGTTGGTTTTTAGAATACTGAAGGCATTGGAATATTGGGGATAATACTTTTTGCAGTAGGAAGCCATCGGGAGCAGGAACAGCTTTGTTTCTCGCAGATATTTCGCCATTTTTTCGTCTGTAAAAGTATAAAGACTTCCGCTGTTGTGCAACCGGTCCGCCAGTTTGATCAAGGCCGCTCTGGGGCACTTCTCGATTTTTCGAAAGTAAACGCCCAATTCCTGATCGTTCAGACCAGAACGTTTGCTGAGCAACGAAACAGTCTCCATCACCTCGGTGGAAATGCCATACTCTTCAACCAGGCTCTGGCCGCCATTGGGAAGAAGTTCCCCGCAGTCCTCCAGAACATCATGGAGAAGCGCCGCCGCCAGTGTGACATCGTCGTCGATTCCGTAACTGATCAGGGTAGAACAAACCTTCAGAGGATGTGTAAAATAGGGCATTCCGTCTTTGCGGTACTGCCCATCATGGAGTTTCCGGGCTACAGGCAGAGCAAGCATGGTCTGGGGCAATCTTCGGCCCATGGCATACCCTTTAATAAACATATAGGGTTTAATATATTGCATGGTGTCCTGCTCGCAATAGTTGTCGTTCATGTCAAATGCCATTTTCTCTGCCATTTTTCCTTTCCTCCTTTGCCTTGATTGATATCATAATACCGCACCCGTTTTTCCGGCGCTTCAATTTTTTTCCGGAAGAAAAATAGCTTTTGCCCGGTCAGGTACTCGCAAAAGTCGGCTTGTTGGGATCTTTTTGCCGAAGGAGAATATAAAGGTCCAGCACCGCAGCCCCGGTAAACGGGAAATTCATCTGAAATCTCTGGAACATCCCGATCATGCTTAAAGAGGCCAGGATCATCCGCACCGCAAACCCCACCGGAAGATACTTTTGGCAGCGGGCTGTGCAGGGGTCTGTTGATTTTCTTTGCGCCAGCAGTAAAAGTTCCAAAACTGCAAGTACGATCATCGCTCCCAAAATCGCCATTGCGTAGGGAAACAATGGATTGTCCGCATAGAAGAATAGCTGATAGTAATTGTTCGGAGTTCCGGCAAAGGCCGCATCCATAACGCCGATATTCCCGCTGAAAAAGCTTTTGGCTGCTGTCCAATGATATCCCAGCCAATCTTCTCTGACAGCAGTCGAAATTCGGATGGCCGGGCCGCCGAGGTAAAACAGAATTTCCCGCAGCCGCTCGTTGGAAAAGAAGGTCAATACAGCACAACCCACAGTGTACAGGGCAGTCCCCACTGCCGCAACAGGTCCGGAAGTCACTGGCTCCGCTTTGTTCTCTGACCAGAACACCAGGACACAGAGGATGATCTGATAAGCGCCGATCACGGGGTCGGCTCTCAGTGACTCTGCAATCATGCGGGAAACTATCCCGGTCGTAATCCCGTACAGAAGGGCCGCCAGAGCAAAGTAAGCTGCGGTCAGCAAGAAGCCTTGTCCATTTGCAGAATCCGCAAAGACTCGTTTCAGCCACCAATACAGTGCAGGAAGGGAGCACGGAAGGCTGAGCAGAGCCAGAGGATACCAAAACCAGAGGTAAGCCGCGTCCCATCGCCAGGCTCTGTCTGTGAACGTAAAACTGAGCAGTGCCGCCCCTAAAAAGAACAGCCAGAGATGCCAGAGTTTCCTGTTGTCGCCGGCCATTTTCCCGGCCCACCGGAGAAAGGCCATTGCCCCAGCGGCCAGGCAGAGGAGGAGCAGCAGCGGAAACAAAACTTCCCCGCAGAGAGGGGCGAGGATTTCCAGGTCCTGGTACAATACAAGCTCTGCGGATAAAAAAGGGATGGCTGCCCCCAAAAGTCCCCAGAAAATGCTCCGCCAGAGAGGACGTGTAGGATCGTCCGCCAGCCGTCCCCCACGGGCAAAGCAGGCCAGTGCAGTAAAGCTCAAAAGTGCAGCTGTAGTTTCCTCCAGACCTGAGTCCATTGCAAAAAGCTGAGTGGCCAGATACAAAGCCAGAATTCCCAGTGCGGGGAGGAACAAAAGCACGTCCTTTTTCTGAAGGGTCATGGTGAACACTCCTTTACTTGCTTTTTCGGTTCAGGATTTGGATGGTGCGTAGATCTTTTTGGCCCCCATAAAATTTATCCAGCAGCTGTTCAAAGATCGGCACCGAGGGGGCAGCCAGCGCAAACAGGGTCAGGCAGGAGCAGAATTTCAGATCATCCGGGGAGCCAAATACCTCCCACGGGTCGTTGGAATCTGCTTTCAGCACCGCCTCGCAGCATTCCAAAAGCCGCGGTCCCAGGACCGGATGGGCCAGATAGGCCCGGGCCTCCTCCAGACCGTCCAAACCATATCGCATGGACATCGCGCTTCGACCCAATCCCCGTAGCTGTGGGAAGATATACCACATCCAATGCGTTTGTTTTCTGCCGCAGCGCATTTCCCGCAGCGCATCCTCATAATTGACCTGCTGCGCAAGAACAAACCGCTCCAGATCCCACATCTGCTACTCCTCCTCGCAAGTTTCTGCCGCCTTTTCCTGAGCAGTATGTCCTACCGAATCAGCCGATGGAGAGCGGAACAACCGCCAAAATGAATGTTTGACGGCTGTCTCCTCGGTGGCAGCAATCCGGTTCAGCTGCTTTTGCAGATACCGTTTTTCATATTGGCAGCGAACATACTTCAATACCCGGGCGTAATACACCGGGTTTGCTGCACCGCCCAAAATCCCCACAACCGGTAGCCCCTGGACAAACTTCAGCGCCAGCAGCTCCACCGCAAAAACCGAAGCGGTTTGGTCGATCTGGTCCGCAAAAGCTTGCTCGGAGACCTGCTGAGCTTCTTCTTTCAGCAGTGCATCCAACTCGCTGTGATGGTGCTCCCATTCCTCTCCGGTACTCAAAGCGGTCGCCATCATCTTGAGAATCAGCAGCTGTTCCCACCGATCCTCATAGTCAAAGCCGTAGTGCAAAGCAGTCTCATAAATGCCTCGAAGCAGCATCCCAAGAAAGAGGACAATGTCCGGCAGACCAATGCCAAGCGCTCCAAGGCCCACCCCCTCAGCTGTGGTCGCAGCGAGGTTCAGCCAGTCCGCTTGTTTGGCTCCCCTGCGGAGCTGCCGCCACTCTTTTCGGCCGCCTTTCATCTGCATGGCGTAGTCATGGACAGCATGGTTGGCTTTCAGCTCTTCTTTTCGATAGCTTTTTTCGATGATGGTGCGTCCGTTGGCGAACACAATCGTGAACCCCTTGCGAAACCCGCTTTCAAGTCCCGCTCGGATTTTCTCCGGGACTTTTTGCTCCAGAGCTGCTTTCCAGGCGGGCGGCTTTGCGCTGAGGGCCTCCCGCCGGAGCACCTGCTCCTGACGTTCGACTCGGAGCAGCTCCTTCTGGAGCAGTTTTTTCTGTTTTGAGAGATAATATTGTTTTTTCATCATAAGATTCCTGGTATTTTTCCGCTGTGGATATCGGTCCGGGGCGGTCTGTTATGTAACTGTTCGTTGGTCAACGAAAACGGCTTATGATTTACACCAAGATTTCAGCATTGGCTCAGCAGCCTCAAGTGACCGGACGCAGTACTCTGCCACCTCTGGGCTGCCCAAATAGATTCCTTTGGACATCTCCATGCGCCAGGCTACTGAGAAGGTAGCTTTATTCTGAGGCCATCGCGGATAGAGCATCCCACGCTGAATTCCTTCATGAATCCGACCATTCATCTGCAGCCATTTGAAAGCCTGGAGAGGCATATTGCTCAACCAGAGCCCTTGCAATTCATTCACCTGATTCTCTGTGGGGACACCTTTTTCCAGCAACAACCGGCACTGGTGCAGATAGTGTTTTTCTGACTCAGACACATACCATGGACTCCCCCAGGGCTTTGTAAACTCAAAAATTTCCGAAAGGTTCTCCGCCTCTATCAGTACCCCTGATGGCCATCTGAACCGCATCCTGTACTGCGGCTCCCAGGTATCAGGAGAAATTCGAAACTCATCTCTGAAAAAATACAGGTACTCAATGCTCCAGCCGGATTCTCGATCATAGAACAACCTCGGCAAGTCTGCACACAGCCGATCGGCGGCATACGCCTTTGCAATCGATTTGTTTCCAAAGTTCCAAAGTTCGAGTTCCTCATCCGTGCAATCATCCAGTGGATATTCCGGATTCTTCCAGTTGGCAATTCGCTCCACCGTCCAGTAGTTTAGTAGCCACTGAGGCGGCGGAGTATTGCATAGCTCGGGATGATTTCCAAGTTCAGGATGATGTTTACGTAGATTGAGATTTCCTTCACGTTCGAGGCAATTAATCCACCATTTCCACAAAGTCTTTGAGATCTTGAGGCAACAGGGCCAATCTTCCAATATTTTTTTCTTAACATTGTCATCTGGCGCTCCACCCTCAATGTACGGAGCACATTGATCCAGATACGACAATATCTCTTGTTTAGGTTCCAGACGAGGTTGCCCCTCTGGAATAACATAACATCCCGGGGCCCGATTTTTTAACACCAGTAATTCTCCGCCCGGAAGATGAAGTTTCATGTATAGATGGGGCAGCACCATTTCCGGGGCAGAAAAGCAAAATTCTCCAATCCATCCAGATTCCTGTTTCCAATGGATAAACGCCATCTCTGCCCGCAGGCCCCCCGGCAGGATTTCTTGTGGAAAACGGCAGATGATATCGTATAATTGCTTACCAGTCATAAAAAAGTCCTCTTTGTCTTTATACTTTCATTCCAATTGTTCATCCACCGATTCAGAAAATCTTGAAAAGTAGATACCAGCACTGGCAGATGACTTTTATCCGACAGATACCCGAGGATATCCTCCATCCTGCTCATGATCATGTACGAGGAGACCAAAAGGTCAGCACGTGCACGAAATATACCAATTTTAAAGGCATAAGGTTTTCCGTTTAGCTCGGTAGGCTCCACTTGAAAGAATCCGATATTGGGTGTACCAGGATGATCGAACCTGGCCCGACAGGGCTTACAGATTCCTGCCAGGCTTGTGTTTTTCTGAATCACCTCTGGCATTCTTCTCATGCAAATCCGAATTATATTCTTCCGCTGCTGTTCAATGCTCATAGTTTCTTCCGCTCGAGGAGGTTCTTCTGCAGACAGGCTGCTGCGGTATGCGTTCAAGATACCGTTCAGATCCGCCTTGGCCTCCGTAATTCCATTGTCAGAAGCGCGGTCAAACCAATACAGCGAAATTAGATCGTTTTTGGGAACACCGGAACCCGCATTATAGAGGATCTCCAAAGCATTCTGTACTTGGCCATTGTTGCAGAATTCCGCAGCCGCTCGGAGCAGTTTGACGGTCTGCAGATATTCCCTGATACAGGCTATCCCTGATAGATTTCATTCAGTCGACTGTATCATCACGGCAATTTATACAAGCATAATACTACACAATTTAATTGTTGTCAATATGTTGTATTACTTTGCGACACATATAATCGACGCTCCGCACAATCTCAATCGTCGAATGATGGGTCGTGTTCGTAAAATATGTTCAGAAAGCTGCATTGTTTCCCTGCTGCAGATGGATGACATTTCAAAAAGCACTACACAGTCAAAAAAATGTTGACATTCTTACAATTGTGTAGTATTATTTTGTTATCGTAAGGATCGGCCTGTTCAAAAGGAGCCGCCTGATCGTCTGACATTTTATTTATATTCATTAGAAAGGTGCGTTCATTATGGAAAACAAGATGTTTGCGATTACCGAGGAAGAGCAGAAGGCCATCGCCATGCGCACAGAAGAAATCGCTTCCGCTGTCGACAACGCTACGAACATCCGTGAAGCCCTGGTTGCATATGCAGCAGCAAATGGATATTCCGAAGAAGCAGCGGCGGAACTGATTGATGAGATTGTGATTCCGACCGTCAATTCCTATAATGCATCCTGCCGTGAAGCCTTCGAAGGCGATGTCGGGACCTGGATCTCTCAGAAGATGGCTGAGTCTATTGAGAAGCAGGGACTAAATGAGCAGGAGGCCGCTAGGTATAAGCTGGGGGTTCTTCAGGCCATCCGCAAACTGAACGCCGGTGCTGTAGACGGAGAAGAAGAGTGCTTGACCGAAGATGAAAAGGCCATGTTGGAATCCGAGGCCTTTACTCCTGAGATGGTGAAGCGGATCGATGAGGCTTTGATTGCTTCCATCGAAGACTCTGTACTGCCCCTGTACATGACCGAAGCGTTTGAATCCTTCCTGGAAAGTAAGGCCGATGCAGAGAACATTCACGTGGTGACCACCGAACTCTGGAATGACAACGACCTGAAGTACTGCGCAGCTGCCGCGGTGTGCGTTGCCCACCATAATGGCCAGGTTCCCTCTATCCCCGACGATACGCCGGATGCCAATCTGGTGCTGGGGGCTTGTCACGGCATTGACGTGGTGAATATCGAAACCAAGGTCAGCATCGGAGAGATGACCGCAGATGCCGCATACGATATTCTCAAGGCGATCGGCGCCGTTGTGCTGACTCTGGCAGTGGGTTTTGTTCTGTGGCATGCGCTGAAACTCCTTTTGTATGTGGGCACTGCAGCTGCATTCAATGTGTTTGGCACCGGTTTCATTGGCGGAATTGTCGCGGGCATTTTGATCTTGGGCAGCATTGACAGTATTTCGGACATGTTTACTTTGTGGCTGGAAAAAGGAATTGATGTTTCTGGGAAAATTGCAGATACAACATATAATGCCCTGAAGTGCGGTGCAAAGACTGTGTATCAGTATACCTTCGATCACATTATTCCTGCTGTAAAGAATGGTGTTGCCAAAGCCAAAGAAGTTATCTGCTGGGTTGCAGCCAAGATTGTGCAGACCCTGCAGGGCAAGACCGAAACGTTTGCCAAGGTATAAGCAATCATTTCCCGGCATTCGGACTGCCATGGCTGTGTTTCATTATAAGGTGGTAAACGATGGCAATACTGATTAAAAAGGTAAAAACCGCAGTCGGCCAAATGATTCATTCCATACAACGAAAAGTCGAGTATCTCCGTGAACGTCTTGAGTGTATGCTTGGAATCTATCGGGTTGATATTCAGCATATTTATTCTCCCGAAGAGAACAGGCTGATTGAACAATCTTCGGAATTGATTCAACAGTTCTTCCCCGGTCCACCCGGTTCGTTGCTTTTAACGGAGGACTTTGAAAGCCGATGTGAAGTGATCGAAGACTTTGCACATCGATTGATTCAGATTTATGGCCTGGAGAATGTAGAGGTAATCGTCACCGACGACCCGGAACTGTTTTCTTCGGACAGCGGTGTTATATTCGGCAGAACCCGCGTGGATCAAAAAACGGTATACATAAACGCCAATCTGCTTCGGTTGGATAATGAGGATGTGCTTGAACATCTGGTTGGAACGGTAATCCATGAACTTCGCCATATTATGCAGTTCGAAATCATGACCCTGGTCAATACGCGCGGGGTTTCCTACCAACGCAGAAGAGCATGGCGCTATACAACGGCAAATTATGTGGATGCCGGACTTGACATGGAAGCATATTCATCACAATCCATCGAATTTGATGCCAGAAACTTTACCAATAGAATTTGGCAAAGGGCTTATGGCATGAGTGTTCCCCTAGGAGGACATTGATCATGTTTAAGAACTTTAAAGTTCTGCAGCCCGCAGAAGGTGAGCGGTGGCTGCCGTTATTGCAAAAAAACGGGTATTCCGGCGCGGCTTTAATGTCCGCTGCCCTCAAAATCGAGCGGATGGACCCACAATTACAGCAGGAGCTGTTGCGGTGGGATAAAATCGGAGACTTTCCGGACAGAGAGATTGAGGGGTTCACGGTTTCCGGTCTTGTTGAAAATGCAGGCCTGCATCCCATAGGGGCTTTCCTGATGATGGACTGGCTTCTTCGCGAACCGAATGAGGCAAAATATGCTTTGGCACAACCGCTGACTAGGTTGGAGATTGATAAGACGGTACTGACAAGGATAGCAGAGAGCGAAGAGGCGGATACACCGGGAAATGGGGAAGAGAACTTTGAAAAGGAGCAGCCCGATGAAGTTTTATACCATTCCTGAGGCACTAACCTTCCTGGCTAAAGAGTATGGCGCCAACCGAATGCCTTCCAGTCTGGAAACATTAAGACGAGCTGTTCGTACAGGCGACCTGCTTGTACAAGAAGAGGGCGACCCCGGCAGAAAAGGATATACCATTTCGGAAGTCGATTTGAGGGCCTATGCAAAAAAACGCCTTTCCCGCATGGAACGACGCAGCACTTCATCCTCAAAAACAGCCGGCAATTATGTCGGCGGTCCTCGGGAAGTAGTGCCGGAAATCCCTGAGGAACAGGAGACAAAGAAGTTCCACGAATTGTATGCTCAGTTTTTAAACGGAGAAATGGACGAACAATCCTATTCCCTTGCGCTTTACAGAGAAAAATCCAAATGGGAAACAACTCTTCGAAACAAAAAAGAACAGCTGATCAACCTGACTTCTCTCGTAGAATCTTTGAAGAATGAAATTCTTGATTGCGAGGCCAACATCGCAGACTATCAGGAGGGAATCAATAAAGCTGCTTTCTGATTAACCAAACGAATAACTCAACAGAAAGAAGGATGTCTATGAGGATCACAATGATAGGTGACTCAGCTGTCGGAAAAACGACTTTCATGATGAGCACCTATGGCTTGATGCGAGATGGAATTCAAGGTTTCAAAGTGAAATGTACAAACGAGAAAGCAGACGCGAACCTTTATAATGCGTACCAGGAATTTCGGAAATATGGAACCTACCCTGATGCAACCGTTAAGATGAGCAGTTACGATTATAATTTCTATTCCGGAAGAGATTTTGTAATGAACTTCTCCCTTACGGATATTCGCGGTGAGAGCATTCATGATATCGATGTAAGCCAGCTTCATTATGAGATTGGCAGATCCGATGCCGTTATTCTTTTTCTCAGCTCATATGATATCCTCAACGGAGTAGACATTGAGGACTCAATTGATCAGTTATATACTCACCTAAATAACGCATTTAAAGTGGATGACCATGAAAAAATCATAATGGTGGCATTTACTCAATCTGACAGAATTGATTTGAATGATAAAACTTATAACAGACTGCTGGATTCTGTGTCCGACTTGAAAAGGATCACAGATAAAAATAATAATTTGGCTTTTATAGCGATCCCCACTGCATGTGCACCGGATTGTATGATGGATCTCGACTTTGCAATGGCCTGTTTAATGTTGGTTGGGTACAGCCGAGAGGTATCTGTGGAAGCACAGAGACTGAAGGCAGAGATTGAGAGAATCAATGATAAGTGGGGATCTGGTCTTTGGGCTGGTTTAACAGATTTCTTCGGAGTTAATGCTGAACGAAATGAAGCGAGAAAACGTTTTCAGGTGCTGCAAAACGAGGAAATCCCAAAGTATGAAAAAATGCAGAAGAAGTTTGAGTCGCTAAAGAAGTTCTATGATGATTATGAGGTAGGCACATATTACAGAGTTAAGCAAATGGAAGATCCATTTTGCTTCTAAAAACAAATCGGAGGAATATAAAAATGAGTAAAATCGTGATCATTGGTACACTTGGTTCCGGCAAGACCTGCTATTTCTATGGAATGCTTCATAAGATGCAGAGAGGCGTCAGCGGCTTCAGCCTTCGGATCAACGACAGTGAAGCATACAGGAAGCTTCGTGCCGGTATCCTCCGTTTGGGCGACGCCAGTGTTCCCGTGGATGAGCGTTGGCCGGATCCCAGTGCTAAGCTGGAAACATACAATTTGGATCTGCTCCACAATATGAATAAGCTGGATAGTCTGGAGTGGGTCGACTATCCCGGCGAATATGTAATGGGAGTGGATGATAAATTTATTGACCTTCTGGACGGCGCTAACTGCCTGTTTGTATGTGTGGATGGTAGTCTTCTGCAGGGAGATAAAGACGAACTTGAAGATATTGCAGATGACTTTTATAACCATTCCGGTATGGACCTTTGCAATGCGCTGATGCGTGCAGAAGAGAAATCCGGCAATGCATTTCCCCCTGTGTGCATTTTGCTCACAAAGTATGATGCGGTTTCGCCCGAACTGCAGGATTCAGAAACAATCAAAGCCTTCGCTAAAGCCTGTTTCCCTGTTCTGTTCCGTAAAGGGAAGGGCAAGGACCGTATGGTCACGATTTGTCCGGTATCTCTGGGGAAAGATATCGCGGAAGGCGGTAAGCTGAGACCTAAAAATGTGGAACGTCCCATCTGCTTTGCCACCTATTTGATGCAGTATGCGGCTGTGCAGGAGATCGTAAAAAAATACAGGAATTTCCTTGAGAGAAGCGAGCAGATGGCGAAAGCCTATAATGAAAAAAGTTTCTTTGGGAGAATAATTAGCCCTAAGCCCCCCATTCTGTCCGAGGAACAGAAGCAGGCAGTGATCGAATTGATCAATACGGCCGAGAGCGATCTGAAAGACTTGCTTGCGATGGTGAATTCGCTGCCCTTGTATATTAACGGTGAAAGTGTAAACTGGCCAGATTAAGAAGGGGAAATATCTATGAAAATCGGCGTCATCGGTGCATCAGGCAGTGGAAAAACTTCTTTTTTTCTGGGAATGCTAAAAAAAATAGCTTTTGATAAAAGTGATTTTTCAATTAAGATAAGCGATTTAAAGGTAGGCCTAGAGTTAAAAAATAAAATGGTGAATCTGGCAGATGCATCCCTGCCTTCCAATAAACGTTGGCCAGACACTAATGGTTGCTGGGAAGAATACACTTTTGAATTGTTGGATAGCGGAAATAAGATTGCAGATGTACAGTGGATTGATTGCCCAATCGAGTATTTTTTGGGGAATCGAGATCGTCTTTCTAAAAAATTATGCTGCGTAGACTGCCTGTTTGTATGTGTAGACGGCAGTTTTTTGCAGGGGAATAAAGATAATCTTGACAATATTACAGATGACTTTTACAGCGCTTATGGTGCGGATCTTTGCAATGCTCTGCTGCGTGTAGCTGAAAAATCCGATGTATTCCCTCCTGTGTGCATTTTGATCACAAAATATGATGCAGTTTCGCCCAAACTGCAGGATTCAGAGACAATCAAAGACTTTGTCAAAGCCTGTATCCCTGTTCTGTTCTATCAGGGAGGGGGCATGGACCGTGTGGTCACGATTTGCCCGGTGTCTCTGGGAAAGGACATTGCGGAAGGCGGTAAGCTGAGACCTAGAAATGTCCAATATCCACTGTTTGCAGCTTTGTATTTTTATATATACAAGATGCTTCATGTACTGCCGGATACACACCCGGTATACCAAATGATGGCTGCGGAACAATTCGACTTATTGCAGGACCTGCGTGCATTACCTCTGTATGTTAATGGGAGTGAGGTTTCCTGGCCGGACTGACCCGGCAAACTCGGCATAGGCTGCGGGCAGGTGCAGGATGCATTTGCCCGCAGGAAAGCCAAGTATATGCTGTAATGAGGAACCATGAATTCTTGATTGCCAGGTCCGTATCATTGATGAAAGATGTGTACGTATGAAGATTTCTATTATTAGTTCCACAGCGGCGGGACGGTATTGCTTCTTTTTGGGGATGGTAAAGAATTTGCTGACGGAATGTAAAAACGCCATGGGATATATTTCATGGCCCTACAGCAGACTCTACACAGAAGTATTTTCGCTGTCTGACCAAACATTATCTTATTCTGAGCGTATTCCTGCGGAACGCCCCTATAACATGATTTATGAACTGTATATGGAAGACAAACACAGTGGAAGGATTCCGATTGAGTGGGTGGACGTAAAAAGTGGGCATGTGGTGCAAGGTTGCGATGACTATGACTGGAATCTTGTCCGCGAATCGGATTGTATTATGATCTGCATGGATGGAAACACGATAGCGCATGCGACTGGATCAACACAAGATATTGCAGATTATTGGTATCAATCAGATGGTGAATCAGGTTTAGGTATTGATAATTTCTTGCTCAACTATCTCGGACATAATGACGGAAAGCTGCCCTTCCTTTGTTTTGTCGTAACAAAAATAGATACGATAGATTCGAATCTGGTGAACAGCACAAGGCTTGATCATATTGTCAAGGAAACTTTTCCTCAGTGGTTTGATGGACAAAAGGGACATGGCGCTCATATTGCAGCAATTTGTCCCATCAGCGCATTGGGATATAAATTTATGGATGGAGGCCCGTTCTGCCCGTTCAATGCAGAAAAACCGCTCCTTGCTGCCCTGAAAGTGGTGTGCGGAAAGACGTATGGTGATTTAAAGGGAGTAAGATTCTATAAAGATGGAAAATTGATCGATGAATCAGAACTATAATTAATGGCCATGCAGCATTAAACCAAGCGCTGCAAACTTTTATTTAGGAGGAATAACGGATGGAAATGATGAATGGGTTTGCTTCTTGCTTAATTAAAGTGAGACAGCTCCATATCGGTTTTCCCTCACTGTTCTCTCATTACCCGGAAGGTATGAAGCAAGAGGAATTGACAGAAATTCACCGGTATGTGCAGGATGCAATGGATCAGCCCCGTGAAATTCCTGAAGCAAGCGGGTCTCTCAGGCGTGTAGTTATCGGCACAGGAAAGTACCTTATTTTGGGCATTTCCGGTTATGCACAGTATCTGGCAGCGGAAATTCAGGACATTCCGTATCAACTTGTGGATTTCACAGGCAGAGGATGTCCCGGATTCATTGGCTTTGTTTGGAATCTGGAAACAACACCCGTTCAACAGATTGTATTTCCCTCTCTTTCTATTTTTGGCGCCGTGTTTCATGAGCTGATTCTTGAACATTGGGAAGATTCCATTAACTCTGTATGGGCTTATGACACCCGCGCAGGCATTGCGCTTCCCTATAAGTACGCAGTTTCAGGGGAACCTTTACCGACGCCCGTTGAGACCGTCGCACTGAACCATAACAAAAGGAAAATCTATTCCTTTGATAGAAGCAAAGAAAATGCGCTGATCCATCAGACGATCTCGGAGGCCATCCAAAAGCAGATCGTATCCCTTTGTACGGACTTATACTTTGACGAAGAAGGAAGCGTCTTTTTGAATATGACCGCAGACTTGAAAGGCGGCCCGGTGGTGTGTATTGAAAATGCAAGCTACACCCCCGCAAAAAGCACACCCAAGCCCGAGACTGCAGCAGAAACGGAGCAATATCGCAGATCGGCTGAAACAGATTGGGATTCCGCAGAGCGGCCTGATACTATTGGAATTTCTATAAACAACAAAGCTGATAGCAGATCCTGGTTTAAATTTTTATCGAAGATATTACAGCTTATTCCTTCTAATGAAAAATTAAAGATGAAAGAATCAAAGAATGTGTTTTTAAAATTCGATTACGATCCGTGCGATGCAACACGGCAGATTAACTTGCGATTTATAGAGTACCTTGTGACGACCTCTCGTAACTACTACGGACATACTATTGATTATAAGTTTTTCACTGAAGATCCAGAATTAATACGCTTCTCTTTCCCCGAACCTATTTGCTTGGATTATTTTAAGAAAATCTGTAAAGATATCTTAATATTTTTTTGCAAACAAGAATGGGGGCATATTAATAATAGAGGTCGATTTGTTGTAAACGGCTTGAATGGAGAAAAAGAATTCAGGGTGTTTATTGTGGTATATAATGTTCAGATACACTTACGGACCAAAGAAGAGATCCTTTTAGATTTTTTCAAGCCTACTGCAGAAAACCCGGATGCAACAAAAGTTCGGGTTACCCCAAAAAGTAAAAAAGAGCATTTAAAGCCGGATCTGCAAATTCCGACAAACAGTGATCCGCTAATTCAGCGAACCAAGCAGAACAATAGCGGACGACCGGTGAAGCCGCAAAGTGATGATGACGATCCGTTTAAGTTATAAGTGCTTCAATTGAAATGTGGAGGTACACAATGGTTGGCAAGGCATCTGTTTTGATTTATACCAAAGAAAGGCATATCGGCTTTCCCGGCGGTTGGTTCAAAGTTCAGCCGGAGGATTTTTCTGCAAAAACGGTCAAACCGATTCTGGAGTATGCCATGAATGCAATGGAGGAGGTAAAACCTCTGCGCAGCGAACACAAGCAGGTTGAGGTCGTCGTTGCGGAATCAGGCTATGTGGTTTTAGGGATTGCATGTTATTTGCGGGATCTGTTTTCTGACGGTTGGGAGGGTGTCGATGAGGTGAATCGCCCCGTTTACGGCTTCATTGGGTATGTCTGGAAGCAAAAAGATTTCACCCAGGTTTGCACCTTTCCGAGCTTGACCGAATTTGCAGAACTGGTTGCAGAATACATTCGCCCCAACTGGGAGCTTTCGAAAAATGCGGCCTGGGCAGAGCATCAGGAGCTGGTGCCTTATCGCTATCTGCCCGGCAATGCCCGCAAAGCATGGAATGACGATTTTAAACCTGCCCACATTGAAGTCACTGAAAATGCGGATCGGTTGGTGAGATATGCCATCCAAAGAGCCGCGGCCGGCGAGGCCATAAGCGTTTGCACGAATGTTACAATCTACGATTTGAAGGATGAAAAAACAGCCTTCCAATATGTATCTCGGAGCACACCGGGTCAAAAGCCTCCTACGGCTCGCCGAATTGAGAAAAACAGCGGCGGCGGTGATACCGGCAACCACAGTCGGGCCGGCAACGAAAAAGATTTGGTGAGTCCCGGCCTTTCCCAAAGCGAAAGCTCTTATGCCAATACAGGCAGAACAAACGAAGCCGGAGGCCGCAACAAAGCAGCGACTGTAAATGGCGGGGACCAGGCAGATGCTTCCGGGAGCGATTTTCGGGGGAAAAAGGTCAGCATCCTTTTAATTGCAGTCGGCGCTGTATTGTTGATTTCGGTGATCGTCTCGATTACAGCAGGCTGGATGAGCGGTTTGCTTTTGACGGGTACGCTGGCAGCAGCTGTTGTCTGCATGGCTGCCGGTCTTGTCGGTTTGGCGAAAGCGCGGAAGCTGCAGACAAACAAACATGGTCTTAACCCCATAAACCTTCCCAATGAACAGCAGCCCCCTTCTTCCGTTGACGCCAATTCTTTCAGAACGGAAGGAAACAAAATTCCGGAGCCCTTGATGCCGGCAGTGAAGAGGGAACAGAAGGCTGCGCAAGTCAAAAGGCCTGAAGACGAAACAACGGAGGATCTCTTCAAATTCTGAATATAAGGGGTCGTTTAGGAATGGAGAAAATAACGGAGTTCCTTTCACCGGCAGGAAAAAGCAAGCTGACTGCCTGCACTGGCAAAAGGGGGATGCTTCCCCTGTTTGTGGTCGGCATTCATATTGGTGAGGCTGAATTATTCTGTTCAAAAGCTAAGCAAGCCGGCGGACCCAAGTCCGCCGGCTTGGTGAGCGTTCGCTCTCGCTGTAAAAAAGTGGAATGGCAAGGGATAACAGATTTTGTTGTTCCACCCCAATATTTTGATTTTCACTGTACCCCCAGTGTTACATACAAAGAAGCAATTTCTTCTTTTATCAGAGAGTCTACGCTTGAACTGATCAAAAAGCCGACGGGCGGCGTTGTGGTCGTTGCATACTCCTTTCCCGTCCATGTTTTGTGGGAAGGAGCCGATCATGTATTGCAACTCCTTTTGGACCGGCTTTTTTCGGACAAAGAGTGGATCATTCCCGCTGTCGTCTCGATTTCAGAACATTACGCAGATAAAAAAGAAGACGCCGTGGTATATGCCGGCAAGACGTGGACAACGTTTTTTCATGGCATGCATCAATGCTCTGTTTCTTTTGGAACAGAGACGGAGTTTCATTGTTTTCGGTGCAATGACTATTTAAACAATTCCACCCGGGAATGGACGCAAAAAGCTTATCCATCGTGGGAAGCCTGCTTCCTTGACCTTTGCCGCTCGATATCCGAGTACAACAGGGAATACAAAAGCGTATATACGGGCTTTGCAGATGAGAAGCACCGAAAGACGATTGAGAGGATCATGATTGACAGTGAACTGACCGCCGGAGCAATTTCCTGGAAGAATCCTGCAGATGAAACGTTGAGGATCGCTCTTCCGGGCCTGGGGGGTTCAGCGCCTGCAGGCCGGGACGCCTCCATTCCAAAGCCTGTCAAACCCGAGAACAAGAAGGATACTCCCGAAAAAACAACAGAAGATCTGTTCAAGTGGTGAGGAAGGATAGGGTCATATATGTTGATTCATGGATATACTGTAGATAAAAATTTACCTGCCTTCCGCAAAGCGTTCTTTTTGCCGGACATCTTGACTGAACTTGACAATCAATTTGCGATCTGGAAGTGGGTGAGCGATATGTGTGACCTGCCGCATCTTCCGCAAACTATAAAAGACCGATTCTCGAGGTTGCTCGCCGCACTGAGCGATTTTTTTGGGCAAGAGGAATATCGCAGTGATTGGAAGATCGATCAGACCGTCTGCTTTGAGCACAATGCAGAGCTGCACAAGCAGCTGCTTGACTGTGAGAAAAAAATAAATCATGAAATGAAAACTAAATTTCAGTGCGTGAGCTATATTATACTGGAACTGTTGGAAATCGCAGATTACACGGCGACAGAGCAGGATCTGTCAATATTTTTGGAATACCTGCAAAAGCAAGGCTATCTCTCCGATTGTCCTAGCAACCCTGCCCGGCAGCAGCTAAGAATTGAGCTGCACAATGGAAAAGACCCAAAATTGTATTATGGCGATCAGCTCGTTGCCGCTCTCCCGGATGCAAAGAATTATCCTTTAAGGGGATTTGCAACGGTGGCGGAAAATCCTGCTTCGGGGTATTTGGGAATTACGATAGATGGTCATTTGGTCAACGGTTCCGCCTTTGAAATCGAAGATACAAAAAAGCGGCCGGTCAAAGTCCTGCTGAATCAAATGTTTTATGTTGTTTTGCAGGAAGATGGATCTTTGGTTCATAATCTCCGATTTTGTACAGAGCTGCCATCTGTGCCGGTACGCGACGTTACCCTGAATCAAGAAGATATCCGGTGGACACCGATGGAATGAGGTGACTTTGTATGTACAAACCCGTTTTGGATGAAGTTGCTGAACAGATCCGGGAGAGCAAATACCTGAAACCCATCCTGTACCTGATTACAGAGGATCGCGATGCAATTCATGCATTACTGTCCCGGGAGGACTGTTTTGAGCTGATGCGGGATGGTGCGTGTGTGGCATACAGAAAGGGAGAGAAATATGATAACCTGTCCTTCAACTTTGGTCATGCGCCCCAATGGATTAGTAAGTGGCAGGATCACTTCCGATTTATCGATGGTCCGCAGATTCACATATGCCTGGACTGGAAACTTATGGAATCTCGGCCCGGCATGTTCAAGGATATTATTACAAACTATATCAGCATGCTGGACCAGGCGGGCACCGAAAAGGCTCTGGGAAAAAATTTGATCATTGTTTCCGGTTCTGCACCGGAAGATACGATTCCCGAAGGATACGATCAATTTGTTCAGGTAGTGGATATCCCGCTGATTGGCATGTACGAAATTGCCGAGATGATTGTTGGGTTCCAGAATGCTGCACTGAAAAATTTTCCCGGCTATACAAAAACAGAACTGACAGTAGAATCGTATTTGCAGAATCCGGATCCCTATGCTGAATTTCTGAAAGGGATGAGCAGAAAACAAATCCGGTATGTGCTGGACACGCTGTCCAGTACAGAGGGGATCTGCTCTGTGAGGGGGCTTTCCGAAGCTGCCCGCAAGAAATACTTTACTGGCTCTGATAAAACAGAAAGCAGATTGGATACTGCCGCAAAAAAGCAAATATTCAAGTTAAAGCAACAGGCGCTCTCTATGGACGGCACGCTCTCTTTCATCAACACAGAAAATATTGTGAGACCCGGCGGTATGGAGGGACTGGAAACCTGGCTTTTGCAGGCGAAAAAAATTTTGGATGACCCAGTCAGGGCAAGAAAATATTCAGTTAAATTTCCCAAAGGGGTTCTGCTCGCTGGATTGCCGGGAAGCGGGAAGAGCTTGCTCGCCAAATATGTTTCTACAATCCTCGGGATCCCGCTGATTCAGTTTAATATGGCTTCTGTATTGAATGAAAATGTAGGCGGTACGGAGGCCAAACTGGACCGGGTACTGAAAATGATTGAAGCATCCGCGCCGTGTGTGGTGTGGATTGACGAAATTGAAAAAGAACTTCCCAACAAAGAGGATTCCGGCAAGGGAGATTCTGGTGTCGGCAAACGCTGCCTGGCAAAAATTCTTCATTGGATGCAGGAAAACAAAAAGCAGTGCTTTATTTGCGCCACAGCGAACCACATCAACTCCCTCCCGTCCGAGCTCCTGCGCAGAGGCCGTTTCGAGAGAAAATACTACACATTCCTTCCCATGCAGAGACAATGTGTGGAGATTCTTGTCACCCATCTTGAAAGAGCCGCTTTGGACGCCCCTGAATTATTTGATGCTGCAATTACAATGAATGGCAAGGTGAAAACGGAAGTATTGCGATCCGTCTGCAACACTGCGTTCGATCAAATTGCAGATATGAAACACAAGTTCTTCACGGGTGCTGACTTAGAGGGGCTGGTACAGGATATAAAGATGATGCTGTTTGGTAGCGGTGAAAGCATTCTTCCCTGCAGTACCGAGAAACTTGTTGAGCTTCTGGTTTATGCTGCGGCAAAAAGTAAGCCATATGGGGAAACCAATTTCCAGGAAACTGTAGAATACTGGTGTGATATGCAAAGAAATCCCTTCCTAAATGTCGGTGTTCCAGAAGTTGTTGGTGTTCCTCAAAATCTGTCCAACGTTGAATATTTAGACAAAATATACGAGTATATCCCGTTTGATTTTACGGATATCCATTTTGACGGAAAAACATGGAAGTGGCGCCAGGGACTAAAGTGTGTGTCGCAGGCAAAATATGATATCAATATGTTCAACGAACTTAAAGATCCGATAATCCAACAGATGAATCTTCGAGCAGAAAATAAACAATGGTAAGCTCCGCACGAAATAGGTATACTTATCAAGCATACCATCCTGCCGGAATTTTAGCCTCACCTTCACGCTCTGAATGAGGCAGACCAATTAAGCAAAGTCAATAGCATAAGTAACCAACGGGGTCAAGAGTAGATGGTTTGCACCACGGCTTCGCCGCTCTTGACCCTGTCAGCCACTTACGCTAAGCGGAAAACAAGGGCAGCAAACGCTGCCAAATTTTTAATTTGGGCATAGCAAATAAAGCCCTGCATTTGTTTCAGGGACTGCGTTTCTCAAAAGTGTCAGGCTGCCTTTACAAATCCCTGTTCAGCTGCATGTTGCTCTGGTGTTTTCAGCTCAAAAGGTTTCTGGTCACGCAAAACTGCAAAGATAATAAAGACCAATTTGTGCATCGACGCTGCCAGAGCGACCTTGAAGTGACCCCAAAAAGTTAGACAATAATTTGAAATAAAAATAGTTCAAACAGCTGAAAGGGCTTGTTGTCTGTGAATTGCAGGCGGCAGGCCCTTTAGCTTTGCCTTAATACGCCGG
>NZ_NFHK01000079.1:0-6198 GCF_002161315.1 Faecalibacterium sp. An77 | reverse complement strand
CCCGGCTACATCGCCACTCCGCAGACCGCACCTCTGCGTGAGATCCAGCCCGACGGCAGCCGTCATCCCTTCGACCAGTTCATCATCGCCAAGACTCCGGCCGGCCGCTGGGGCGAGGCAGAGGACCTGGGCGGACCCGCTGTCTTCCTGGCTTCGGATGCTTCCAACTTCATCAACGGCCACATCCTGTATGTGGACGGCGGCATCCTGGCTTACATCGGCAAGCAGCCCCAGTAAAAGATTCATTCCACGCTTTGTAAAAGGCCGGGCCCTGGTTTTCAGGGCCCGGCCCTTTTTTCGCCCTTGTATAATAACCGCAGCGCCCGCGCAGGCGGGCGCTGGTCTGAAAAGCTTTTTGCCAGGCTTTTTCTCGAAAAAGCCGAAAACCCCCGCTTATTTCCGCGTGTGCCTGAATAAATACCCCCGGGTCTCCCGGGCCACTTCGCCTGAAAGGCCCAGCAGACCCACCAGGTTGGGCAGCATCATCAGGCCGTTGAAGGTGTCCGACAGACTCCAGGCCGAGCTGAATTCCACATTGGCTCCGGCGGCGATGAGGGACAGAAAGGCCAGCCGGTAGGCGAACAGTGACCCCGGGCCAAAGAGATAGGACCAGCACTCGGCGCCGTACTGGCTCCACCCCAGCATGGAGGACCAGGCGAACAGCAAGACCGCCCCCGCAATGAAGGCCGGTCCCAGCGCGCCGAAGGTGGAGGAAAAAGCCTCTCCGGCCAGATCGGGGGCCGGGGAGAGGGTGAGCATCTGCCCGGTGCGAAGGTCCACCAGACCCGAGGTGAGCATGGCCAGCGCCGTCATGGTGCAGACCAGGAAAGTGGAAACAAAAACCTGAAAAATTCCCCACATGCCCTGCTGGACCGGCTCCCGGGTGGAGGCGGACCCGCTGGCGATGGCGGAGGAACCCAGGCCCGCCTCGCTGGAAAAACTGCCCCGCATGAAACCCCAGCGCACCGCCGCCGCGGCGCCGTAGCCGATGACCCCGCCTCCGGCGGCCTGCATCCCAAAAGCTCCTTTCAGGATGGCCCCCAGCGCCGCCGGAAGGGCGGATGCATGGGTGACAATCACCGCCAGCGCGCCCAGCAGGTAAAAAACCGCCATGAAGGGCACCAGCTTTTCGGCGGCGGACGCCACCCCGCGCATCCCGCGCCAGAGAATCAGCCCGGTGACGCCGGCCAGAACCATGCCGGTGACCAGAGGCGGCAGGTGAAAGACGGTTTCCAGGCTGGCGGCGATGGCGTTGGCCTGGCTCAGGTTGCCGATGCCGAAGGAGGCCAGCACGCACAGCAGGGCAAACAGCCCCGCCAGCAGCCGGCCCAGGGTTTTGCAGCCGGGCCGGGCCCCCAGGCCCAGCGTCAGGTAATACATGGGCCCGCCGTGCCACAGGCCGTCCTGCTGCTGACGGTACCGCAGGCCCAGCAGGTTTTCGGCGTAGGAGGTCATCATCCCGAAAAAGGCCATGACCCACATCCAGAAAATGGCCCCCGGCCCGCCGCTGATGAGGGCCACCGCCACCCCTACGATGCTTCCGGTGCCGATGGTGGCCCCCAGCGCGGTGCACAGGCTCTGCAGCGGGCTGATGCTGCCCTCGCCCTCCTGGGCCAGCTCGGGCTGGCGGGTCAGGATGGCCCCCAGGGTTTTCCCCAGCCAGAGTTTCAGGTGGACCAGCTGAAACCATCCGATGCGGAGGGTCAGCCAGAGCCCGGCAGCGGCCAGCAGGCCGACCCCGGCCGGTCCCCACACCAGTTCGTTGACCGCGGTGAGCATTTTTTCACCCCCAGACAAAAAAGAGGAGCCGTACCCGAGCGGTACAGCTCCTTTTATTTGTATGATGCGCGGGGGAAAGCTATGAGGGCAGATCAGGCGTTTTTGGCCTGATGGAGCCGGCTTTCCTCCTTGGAGGGGTGCTTGGGCAGCAGGCCGGCCCGGTCCAGGGCGGGCTTGACGGCCAGATACAGCAGCACCACGCAGACGGTGGACACCAGGCTGTTCACCAGGGTGACGCCGCCGGCCACAGCGGCCAGCGCCTGGGCGGCGGTGTATTCCTGGCCGAAAATGTAGACGTTGCGGAAGTAGCCCAGCAGGGGGTCGGTGATGACGTTGACCAGCAGGCCCGATGCGGCCGACACCGTCACCCGCACCACATAGGACAAGCGGCGGGTGGTGTCGGCGTTGTCGATGCGGCACAGGCGGTGGGCCACCACGCCGCACACCACGCCGATGATGAATTTCAGCACAAAGGTTGTGATGGCATAGCCCGGGTCACCGGCTAGAATGTCGGCCAGAGCCAGGCCGATGGCGCCGGCCAGACCACCCGAGACGCCGTCCATCAGCAGGGCGGCCAGAGCGGTGAAGGTGTTGCCCAGATGGAAGGACGAGCCCCCGTAAAAAGGCACCCGGAAGAACAGATAAGCGGCGAAGCTCAGCGCGGCCATGACGCCGGTGAGAGCCAGTTCGTGCGGGGTAAAGCTGCGCTTGTACAGCGCGCTGGCGAACAGAATCACAATGACGACGACGGCCAGCAAAAGCCACATCGCGGTGGATGACATGACGATCCCTCCCAAAAAAGTTTTACGTCCCGGCCCTTGACAACCGGGCCCTGTGCAGGTATGCTCCTATTATAATCAAAACTGGCTCCATGAAAATACCCAGAATACAACTTTTTTATGGTGTCAGTTTGAAGGGGAGGGAATCAGAATGCTGCATTTGACCACAGCTTTGGACCCGGCTTCCCAGGTGCCGCTGTATGAGCAGCTGTACCGGAGCCTGGTGGCCGAGATTCGGGCCGGACAGCTTCCGGCGGGGACCCGGATGCCGGGCAAGCGCAGCCTGGCCGAGGCGCTGTCGGTGTCGGTGAATACGGTGGACGGGGCCTATCAGCTGCTGGCGGCGGAGGGCTATCTGGCCAGCCGGCCCCGCAGCGGCTTTTATGTACAGGAATACCCGTCCCTGCCGGGGGAGAAGAATCCCGGCGGAACGGGCGAGCCGCCGGAGACGGCGGCAAAGACCGGCGAAACGCCCACAGACGGGCAGCCGGTGCGGTACGATCTGTCCACCAGCGGCGTGGATACCGGGCTGTTTCCGTTCCGCACCTGGGCCCGGCTCCAGAAAGAGCTGCTGTATACCTCGCCGGACCTGCTGGCCCGGGGCGACCCCAAGGGGGATGTGCAGCTGCGGCAGGCCCTGACCGAATATCTGGCGGAATACCGGGGGGTGCGCTGCACGCCGGACCAGATTGTGGTGGGCGCGGGCATGGAATACCTTCTCAGCCTGCTGGCGCCTCTGCTGACGGGGCCGGCGGCGGTGGAAAACCCCGGCTATCCCCGAGCCCGCAGGGTGCTGGAAAACAGCGACCACAGCTGCCGGTTTCTGCCGGTGGACGAAGGGGGACTGTCGGTGACGGCTCTGGCGGCCTCCGACGCGGCGGTCTGTTATGTGACCCCCAGCCATCAATTCCCCACCGGGGTGACCATGCCGGCTCCCCGGCGGGCCGAACTGCTGGGCTGGGCCGCTGCGCGCCCCGGCCAGCGGTATATCATTGAGGACGATTATGACTCGGAATTCCGCTTCGACACCCGGCCCCTGCCCAGCCTGCAGGGGATGGCGGGGGCGGACGGCCCGGTGATTTATCTCTCCACGGTGGCCCGCAGCCTGGCTCCCGGCATCCGTATCGCCTATATGGTGCTGCCCCAGCATCTGCTGCCGGCCTGGGAAAAGCGCTACGCCCTCTATTCGGGCACCGTCAGCCGGTTTGAGCAGCAGACGCTGGCCCGGTTCATTGGGGAGGGCTATTTCACCCGCCATCTGGCCCGCAGCCGGGTGGCCTATAAGGCCCGGCGCAACGCCCTGGCCCAGGCTCTTGCTGAGGCGTTTGGTCCGGCGGTGCGGCTGTCGGGGCTCCATACCGGGCTTCACCTGCTGGCCCAGTTTACCGGGCCGGTTCCGCCGGATACGGTGCTGGCCGAGGCCGCCCGGCAGGCCGGCATCCGGCTGGCAGCCCTCAGCAGCTATTACATGGCGGATTCTTCTTCCTGCCCTTCCGGTACGCTGGTGCTGGGATATGGCGCGCTGGAGGACGGGCTCTGTTCCTCGCTGGCCGAGACGTTGAAAAAGGCCTGTACAGCGGCCTGGGAGGAGTCGTCCAGATGATACAGGCCGGTGCGGCGGTCCAGCTCCCCCGGCAGGGCGCTGCTGGCCACCTCGGCCTGGTTGTTGGCCAGCAGTTCCAGCGTGTCCTCCAGGGTCAGCAGGTCCCCGGCGGTCAGATCGGTGAGAAGGGAACCGCTGGACTGGCGCAGGGCTTCGGGCAGGGAAGCCGGCAGGACGTCCAGGTTCTGGCGGAAAAAGGCGTCCCAGACGGCGGCCCGGGCTCCGGCCACCGTTTCGGGGGCCAGCGTCTGGGACAGCTTGGTGAGGAAGGCGTGGGCGGCAGCGGCGCTCCAGTCGCCGACGCCGGCCTGCTCAAAGCGTTCCAGCTCGCTGGCAGTCAGAGCGCCCGAAAAGCCCACCCGCAGATTGCCGTAACTGTCGCAGAGGGAGACGAGGGTGTCGAGGGTGGCGGCCAGATAGTGGGCGTCCTCCGGCAGGTCCAGCACTTCCCGCAGACCCTGCAGACAGCGGGCGGGCCCGGCGGCATTGTAGCAGGCGGCCAGAGTGGCCTCCCCATCGCTGAAGGGGACAGCCAGCTGGCCCGGCACCGCCATCAGATGGATGCAGTTCTGGTCCGCATTCAGATAGAGAAGAAGAAAGGCCGGGTCCTCCCCGGCGACACAGGTTAAAAGGGTCAGGTGGTTTTCCTCCCGGGGCAGCAGCACCGGCACGCCGCTCTGGCTCTCGGATGCCCGGACCCGCTGGGCGGACTGGTACTGTGCAAAGAGGATTGTGGCCGCCACCAGCGGCAGCAGGACCAGCAGGGTGACCCACAGCGAGGTCCAGAAACTTTTCCAGCCTTTGGTTTCCATTGAGGCAGCCTCCTTGGAATGGATTGGGATGATGCCGGCCCGCAGAGGCCGGATGCAGATTGCGTATAAAGTATACACCGGGCGGGCAGACTGTATGCAGTCCAACCCATAAGGAGGTTTCAAAAGCATGAGCGATTCCATCGACCGTTCCGTCCCGGACCAGGACAAGATGATGAGCCTGCCGGAGCCGGAGGATTTCTGGCTGGAGCTGGGCCCCGCCAGCGCATATTATGGCACCGACGCCTACGACACCGCTCTGCGGGAAGGGGATGCGTCCCCCGACGCCAAGCGTCTTGGCTGGACCGGTGCAGAGCCGGGCAAGGGCAGCCTGGATGACGTCCCGCCCGAGGACCGGTAACTGGTTTTGCGCGTATTCCTGCGGCCTCCGCCTGCCCGGCGGAGGCTTTTTTGGCAAAAATAAAAATCCTTGAAAAAAGTACTTGACAATCCCGCTGGTTGTGGTATAATAACTCACGTCCTCAGCCGGACGGCTGGACAAAACAAAATAAGCGGATATGGCGGAATTGGCAGACGCGTTAGATTCAGGTTCTAATCGGGGCAACTCGGTGGAGGTTCAAGTCCTCTTATCCGCACCAAACCAAGAAAATCCGAACCTTTTTCCAATCGGAGAAGGGTTCGGATTTTTCGTTTTCTTCGGGGAGTTGAATCAGGGGGCTGTCCCCTGTCCGAAACTGTACCAGAAGGCCGGGCGGGGCAGGCAGTGACGGCTTGAACCGGAGGACAAAAGAAAGGCGCACCCCGAAAGGTGCGCCTTGTCTGAAAAAAGTCGTTTGCGGTCCGTATGTAAAGCAGGGCGTTCCCCAGCGGGAACGTCCTGTTTTTCTTTGGCAATGGGTCTGGCATGTTCCGCCTGCCAGGCGGCGAAGGCCAGCTGGCCTTCCTCGCTGTTGAAACACTCCAGAATGGCAGGATAGAAGCACCTGGCCAGATGCTCGATGACTTCATCGGGATAGATCGAAGTGTTGACGACTTTTTTCTTTTTGTTCAAGTCCACCTCCTGTTCCGGTCCACCGCCTGGCTCATGGGGGTAATCAGCCTGCAAAGCCCCAAGTGTGGAATGAGGGAGGCCGGCCCTGCTTTGCTCCATGAACCGCCCCATATTGTGCGGACAGTACAAAAAAGAGGCCTGCAAGGGGTAGAAGTAAACGAATCAAAGACTGGCCTGGCGAAGCGAGAGCGGAGCCAGGCCAGTCTTTGTCTGGAG
>NZ_NFHK01000078.1:0-6297 GCF_002161315.1 Faecalibacterium sp. An77 | reverse complement strand
ATTTTTTACCCCTGCGAGACTTCTCAGATTTCTAAGACTTCTAAGACTTTTGATACTTTCTCTTATTTTCTCACAGGTCAGTACTTTTTTACAGTCGGGGGATTATGGAGCGCTTACGATGATGCTGAGGAAAAGGGGCTGCTGCTCAACGTTTGTTTTGCAGCAGCCCCGTCATTGTTTCGATCACATTTCTCTTAAGGCAGGGGGCGGATAGCCTGCTTTCCCTTACGTCGCTTTGCAGCGGGAGAAGCCGTACCGGGATTTATTCCCCGATAAAAACAAAAAATCCGAACCCTTCTCCCACAGGAAAAAGGTTCGGATTTTTCTGATTTGGTGGACCTAGTGGGATTCGAACCCATGACCTCTCGGATGCGAACCGAACGCTCTCGCATTTGAAGATTGAACGAGCCCCTCTGATACATACGTTATAAATGCAAAAATATCGGTTATACGTTCTATTCTTGAAAAATGAAGAAATGGATATGCACTTTGTATTTGATTCAGTCCAAAATCTCTTAGTAGCTGGCAAAATTGAGTTGCAGATAAGACTCGAACGAGCAAGCGAGTGCAGCTTGAAGATGGCACTGATAATCGAATGAGCAGCGAATAAGCCACATACCAATTGAAAAAAACGGCCGTATATGTGTGAAATTTCAAAGCTGTTCTGCAATGTGGAAATGCTGGGAAGCCAAAACTGCTGTTTGAGTACGCACCCTAAATGAGATTTTGAGGGATTATTTCAAAGAAGGCTTTCTATCCCATAGACGCACCATGAAGCGAACGGGAGTAAAGGCTTTTTCGAACACCATGTAATGGTGGAATACCTCAATAAAATTGATAGTCTTTATGCAACACTGCAGACTCCGAAAAAACATGAAAGAGGAAGGTCTTTAAGGTTCTATAAATCCTTTGCGGGCCCGTAGTGATGATGTTAAGAACATAACCAAGAAGAATCACAATCTAGAAGAGAATGCACGGTCGAGAGAAAATCTTGACCATTGTACACCAAGGATATCACCACTGGAGACGATTTATGGAGTTAACAGCACAGTTGGCCAGAAGAGTGACAGTAGCCTTTGGTGTCCATCTATGTAGCAGTATTTTTAAATGCCATCCACTACCATGTCCGAGGAGCAGATCGTGAAGAAGGCTGTCTAGGCTGCGATTAGGGGTCAAGCTAGATAGACGGCAGGATGTCCTAAGAATGAGAGTCGGCGAAAAATGAGAGTACAAAGTTCTGTGCAACTGTTACTGAATGGTTTAAAAATGTGGTATAGAGAATATTTTTGCTGTTCGCACTGATAAACTCACATAATTTGACGCAACCACCCACGCAGTATATTCCTCAGACTCACCATCCGCCAGTTGTATACTTACAGCAAGTAAAGGACTTCAAAGCTATCCTGCTGATCTGAGATCAGTCTACGCCACTTTAGACAAGTGAATTTCCTTCTGACATTTGGGGAACGTTGGGGCAAAAGATAACCCCAGAACACTGACGGAAAAACTGAGCATTTAACTTCAAATATCGCTAGGAAGTCTGTCGGCTGATCTATTCCACCAATACCGTTGAAGGGTTTAACCACCCACTGTGCAAGGTAAGCATATCCAAATCTTTTACATCAATGATAGTCTGCTGGAAGTATTGTAACTGGCCATGACGAATATTAAGAAAAAGTAGGATAGCTTAAGTAGACTAAATATTTTTAACTTTGCATATAGGAAAAATGTCTTCATCATTGGCCTAAATCTCATTGCTAAAGCTCACAGCAGCGTTTGATCTAGATGAGCTGTGATCAGATTTTCCAAGGAGTACAAGGAGTATGGGAAGGTTATAAATTTTTATTATTTGTCATTTGTCAAAAAAAGACATCTGCTCTGCTTCCTCAAAAACAGAAATATCAATTTGCCAGACACCATTTTTCCGCTTACCCTTAAGTATAATATCAATATTTTCTGCTTTTACGCTTGGGTGTATTTCCCATTCATCTAAGGTCACAGGAACCTTTATTCGAGTTAAAGACTCATTTGCGTTTGAATATTTCCGTAAATCTGTTGATTTTGAAATTCTTTGATCAATATTTATAGGGCTCTTATCAATAATGATTTTCCCTTTGTTAGAAAGCCTTCGACTGGAAGTTGCTTTCAAATAAACTCCATGGTCAAAACCGCCTGACTTCTCGCGTTTTTTCTTTTTTTGGTCAAGGATTGTCTGGATATCTATTTGATTTTGACTAAGAATACCATCAAAAACTTCAAGAACATCAGCAAGTTCTATAATAAGATCATCGATATTTACGGAATCAAGAACTTCCAAAGACTCTTCGACAAGCTTACGTTTTAGTAATTGCCCTAAAATTTCCTTGTCCAGTTGGGATGCAATAACCTCTTCACCGTGACGTTGTATTTTTTCTGGAATCTTATCTCTTACCAGCTTGTTGAATTCTAAGCTTTGTTTCTTATCAAAAGGATATCGAACTTCAACTTTCGCACCTGTTCGCACTAACTGATAGTATGCGTGTGAGAGGATCGCTCCCTCCAATAAAATATTTGCACCTAAAGACTTTGCTGTGGCTCCAATTATATCAATAACCGAGCGTTCTCTTAATATATTTACATCAGTGGGTTGTATTTGAATATTTCGAATGCTTTTATTTGAATTTTGCGCAAATTTTTTTAATTGTTCAAGATCTTGTAAGTTATGGATGGCAAATGTCCTTTCAAACGATAATTTATTGCGGGGGGTAGTTTGATCTTCATTGTATTGGAAAGGCTCATGATACCATGGAAAGACATGGCATTTATATGTTGTGTCATCCACGCCGACAAACCACATGACGCTAACACTTTGCCCCTCCTCTTCTGAAATTAATCGAGTGACATATGCTATTTCCTGGATCCAACTCTTTTCAGGAATAGCTGGTTTCCAATCAAATGGACTAGATAATATTTGTACTTCCCATTTATCATCTTGAACTGGGAATACAAAGTATTTTTTATAATTTATATAACTTTTTATGTCAAAATTTCTTTTATCAAGTTTTAATATATCTGAATTTTTAGTATTAATTAAGTGTTTATCGTGGCTATAGTAATATAGGCCTTCCGGTAAGCCCCATAATGATTCGATTCGAACTACTGGATCTTTAGGGCTAGCATAAGCAAATGCGGAAGAAAATGCCGGTATGTAATTATGCATTATAAAAATGGGCTTTTTTTCTAGTTGACCTTCTAATTCTGCATAACTTTTACAGAGCCAGGATTTGGCGGTTTCTACATCTTTGATGCCATTAGTGCGTGGTAGTAATTGTCGATCTTCTTTATCAAAAGTTGCAATGTCAGTTCTAATGATCAAAGGACGTATTGTTAAAGTATGAAGATCTTTTTCTAGTTTATCTGTTATCTTTCCATTTGACAATGCTTGAAGCGTCTCTTCATCATCTAAAATATATAAAGGAGCGGTACTTTGTTTTATGCGGTGATACAATAAAGGATTTTGGATTTTTGCGTATGCTTTATAACGATCAGTATCTTCTGCTTTCAATAGATGAAGACAGTGGGGAAATCCATTATCTATGAAATTGTCTGCTATTCCGGTATTGCGTGAACGTCCCATCGGATTAATACCGTCGGTTGCAATTTCCTCGTCAGCTTGAACTAAGTAAATATAATTTCCATCAAATACCCATTCGAAATGGACACGGAGCCGCTGATTAGTGGCCCATGTACATGGAATGGCCAATATATCTTTAGTTAACTTATCTCTGGGGCAAACTAATGGAGAATAGATATAGCTTTCTGTATTTATTTTTTTTCTCCAGTTGCGTAGCGATATAGAAAAAACCTTTGGTATTGTTGTCTCGATTTCTCCTTTCCAGTCTCGGATTTCCGGTGCTACACGTCGTTCGTTTGTAATGTGGCCACAAAACAATGCTGTTGCTCTCTTTTGGACGATTACCGGCATATGAATATTATTTGAGCTTTCTTGTTTTATGGAATCGTCAAAACAATGCTTAACTAGCTGAGGCCACTCATGAAATATTCCCGTAACAGAAATAAATTTACCGCGTTCTGCTAATCCTTCTGAATGCGCATTTGATCTTACAATAACTGGATCATCAGGCGTTATCCCACAAGATGTTGCGGCAGCGATTACATTGTCTCTCCATTTGGATATTAAGGTTTTAGAAGATGGATTTTCAATATAGTCATCAAACATTTTATCTGAAACGACAAAAAAGGGCAACGTCCAATCCTTGGGCAGTGAAGCTAGGCCAAAGGCTTTTTCGCCTATAAGGTCTATAGTGACATTTTGAGCATCAATAGTTTGAATGCCAGTATGTGTAACCCAGATCACTGAATTTGTTGGATGTAATCTAGAAGAGCGTTCCAATCTAATGACCTCACTTTACTTTGCTACTAGAACCAAATAAAGCATTTGCAACTTCGGACATCTTGCCAACGGCTTCGTCAGCAAAATATCCAGCAATAAAACCAATACATACACCTGTTGCAGTGGAAGGGGATTGATTTGAGCTAATATAGCCAGTAATAACCATGCATCCAATAACAAGAGATATACAGGATGAGATCCATGGGGAAAATAATCTCCAATATCTTCGATCTTGGGCCCAATATCCTCTTGCTACGACCCTGTAAAAGTATTTTATACCGAAAATAGTTCCACCTAATAATCCTGAAAAAAAGTAAAATAGAATGTTTTCAAAAGAAACAATTCGAGGCAAATCAATCATCAGCCAATGACTTATATATCCACACCAATTAAAAAATAATCCCAAGAGAGAGAGAATTAAAACAACTCCGATATATATGGCTTCTAGCCTGATCTCTTTGCGTGCTTCGTCAGGATATTTTGACTTCCAATCGTAGGGATTTCGCCCATCAGTGTTAATAAAAGGTTCAGCGTTATCTTTTGCATGCTGAGAGTTTTTTTTGCTTCATCAATCATTTTCAATCCTCTTGAGGCTGCGCAAAAAAACTGTTTAATGTTTCAATTGTTTTTAGTGTAAGCGTAATGTCAGGATTTGTTTTATAGTTGAATTTCTCAGGAATTCCCTCTTCCTCGGCAATGACTTTTCTAAAGAATTGAGAAATAGGTTTATTTAAAATGTGCAGTTTTCCAACAGGATCATTCCATTCTTTATTAGGTTCACAATAGAAAAGATATTCGTTCTCGCTCACAAGTTTATGCACTTGAGATGAACGACATTCTAGCCATTCTAGATTCATATTATCAAGTTTCCGGACCAATGAATGATATGGAACAAGATGAATATGAGCGTGATTTGTTCCACAGGAAGTTTCAGATCCTTCATGATTAGGACCATGTTCAAAAGCGATGATAGAGCCATAGCAGTTAAACAATGCATGTATAATCTTATTTGTAAAAGTTTTAAATTCCTTTTCGGAATATATATTCTTCATAGAACAACAATGTTTTTTAGGAACAATAAGTACCCAGCCTTCAACTAATGCACCAACCGATGAAATGGCAAAATAATTTTCGCTTTCTGCAATTTTTTTGTTCTCAGGTCGTTGCTCGCCTTTCACTATTGTACAAAATCTGCAATCGCTCATTTTGTTAGCCTCCAAATGGTTAATATCAAAAAAAACTGATTTCGATAAGCTGTTAAAGATAGAAGCGGATGGTATACAAGACTTATCTTTAAAAATCATAAGTTCACCACCTTTCTTTTTTTGGATAGGCTGTAATTTATAGAAAAATGGTATTTTGGATATAGAGCATATAATCTCTCAATTTGCGGATTATCATCATATGTCATAATCCAACTACAATTGAGTGATTTTACGCTGTCTTTTAATTTTTCGTGGTCCCTTTTTGAAAATGAATTTAAATATAAGCGTTGGCCATTTTCGTAATAAGGAGGATCAAAGTAAATAAAAATATCATTGTTTGGACTTTCCTGTGGCAAAAATCGTCTTAAGAAGACAGAAATATCCTGATTGTATATTTTTATTTTGTTTCTATATGCTGAGATTTTAATTAGTTTTTCAATTAAGGCTGTTTTATTAAAACGACAATCAATCTTATACATTCCGCTTTGATTGTATCCACCTATAGGGCCAGCATCTAAAATACCAGAGCGATTTGTTCTATTTAAAAAAAACATAGCAAATCCTAATTCTTTGCTATATTTTTTTGTTTTGTTTGCTTAAGCGTAAAAACAACCCCCGGCTCTGCCGGGGAGTGTAGAAAAATTACATATAAAAAGACCTTCTGGTAAAATAAGTCTGCGGTCGGCCAACTGCAGAAAA
>NZ_NFHK01000077.1:0-6417 GCF_002161315.1 Faecalibacterium sp. An77 | reverse complement strand
GCAGAATTAAGACAAAACTAAAGGGCTTGCCGCCTGCTATTCACAGACAACAAGCCCTTTCGGCTGCTTAAACAATTTTTGCTTTCAAATATTGTCTAACTTTTTGGGGTCACTTCACCAGACGGATGAGGCGGCGGTTTTTTCTTGATTTGGGGGCAAAACAAGAGGCCGCGGGATTTCTCCCGCAGCCTCCTGGTTCATCGGAAAGGGAGCCTGTCCCCTTCCGCTCAATTCAGTTAAAAGGAGCCTCTGCTCAGGCCGTAGCCCGGGCATTCTCACAGCTCTTGGCCAGAGCGGTCAGAATGTCGCCGTGGGCATCCTGCAGGCTCATAGTGGCGCTGGTGGTCAGATCCACCAGGGCGGCCTGCTGATCCTCATTCAGGGCATCGTACTTAGCCTTGTCCTCGTCGCTGCTCTTGTCGGTGATCTTCAGAGGACGGCCGTTGGCGTCCGAGCAGCTGGAAGCAAACCAGGCCTGGATCTCATCGATGGTCTTGCCAGCGAAGAACTCCTGATAGGCGTCCATTTCCTCGGCCCAGGTGCCGCTGCCCAGCTTGTAGCCGTCGCCGCGCTCCCGCTTGGTCTGCCAGCTGGAGACCTCCTCCAGGAAGCTCTCGGCGGTGGGCTCAACGGTGGCATCCACCTTGCCGTCGTGGTCGGTATCGGCATTATAGGCGCTCTGGCCGGGCCAGCCGCTGAAGTGAGGCATGCCGTCCCCGTCGTAGTTGGGGGTAGCCACTTCCACCTGGTCCACATAGCTGTCCAGGATGGCGTTGTTCTCATCCAGCAGGGTGGCGGCAAACACCATGTTCATGCTGTACACCGGCACATCCTGGTCGTCCGAGCCGGGGCCCTGACGACCATTGCTGACAATGCCCAGACCCATCGAAGCAATCTGGTCCGCGGTCACATCGATGGCCTTGCGTGCGTCGTAGGCGGCGCGAATGGCTGTCAGGATATCGCCGTGGGCGTCCTGCAGGCTCATGGTGGCGCTGGAAGTCAGATCCACCAGGGCGGCCTGCTCATCCTCGCTCAGAGCCTCAAACTTGGCCTTGTCCTCGTCGCTGCTCTTGTCGGTGATCTTCAGGGGACGGCCGTTGGCGTCCGAGCAGTTGGCCGCAAACCAGGCCTCCACCTCGTCCACCGTCATGCCCACAAAGAACTGCTCATAGGCGTTCATCTCGTCGGTCCAGGTGCCGCTGCCCAGCTGGTACTCGCTGCCGCGCTCCCGCTTGGTCTGCCAGCTGGAAACTTCCTCCAGGAAGCTGTCATCGGTGGGCTCCAGGACGCCGTCCACCTTGCCGTCGTGGTCCTCGTCCACATTGTAGCCGCCCATGCCGGGATAGCCCGCAAAGTTGGGCATGCTGGCGCCGTCATAGTTGGGGGTAGCCACCTCCACCTGATCCACATTCAGGGCCACGATTTTGCCCTCGCCGTCGAACAGTGCCTGCACGGCCACGGTGTTGAAGCTGTAGACCGGAACGTCCTGGTCATCGGCGCCGGGGCCCTGACGGCCGCTGCTGACGATGCCCAGACCGTGGTACAGGTCTGCGCCTTCCAGGGTCTTGGAGTCGTCCTTCTCCTCGGGAGCCTCATAGGGATAGGCCTCGGGGTCCAGTGCATTGTTCACCGCTGCAACCGCTGCGGTGCTGGTGACGGTGGCGCCTGCCACCAGGTCCACCTCCACGCTGCCTGCCTCGGTCATGGCCGCAGCCAGGGTTTCCAGGGCTGCGCCGCCTATGGTCGGGGTCTCATCCGGGCCGTCAAAGGTCACCGAAGTGATCTTGCCGCCCTCGGTGGTCACTGTAGCGGTCACTACGCCGCCAAAGCCATTGGCCTTGCCGGTCAGGGTAGCGCTCTCGCCGGAGGTCTCGGTCTTGCCGCAGGCCGCCAGACTCAGAAGCATTGCCGCACACAGAATCCGTGCGATCCATCGTCTCATGTTCTTGTCTTCTCCTCTCATCCAGGTTCTTGATTTCGGTCGCCGGGCATCGGCCCGGCTGCTGGATTTTATTATAAGGCGATTTTTTGTCAAAATATTGTCAGCGGAAGGGCGAGTTGCTATAATTGAGACAAGAATTTGAGGGAAAGGTGGTGTGGGAATGGCCAGGCTTTTGATTGTGGACGACAACGAACAGATCCTGCAGATTTTGAGCCGTTATGCCCAGGCTCAGGGGCATCGCGCCATTCTCGCCCGCACCGGCCCCCAGGCCCTGGAAGCCTTTACCGCCCAGGAGCCGGATCTGGTTCTGCTGGACGTCATGCTGCCCGGAATGGACGGTTTTGAGGTCTGCCGGGCCATCCGGGCCCGCAGCCTGACCCCGGTCATCATGATTACCGCCCGCAGCGACGACGAGGACCGGATTTTGGGCCTGGACACCGGAGCAGACGACTATGTCGTCAAGCCCTTTTCCCCCGGCGAGGTCATGGCCCGGGTGCGGGCCGTGCTGCGGCGGGTTCCGCCGGCAGCCCAGCCGGATGTTTTCCGCTCCGGCGCGCTGGAAATCGACCTGCAGACCTTTGCAGTCCGGGTGGCAGGCGCCCCGGTCTCCCTGACCCGGCGGGCCGCCGAAATCCTCTGGACGCTGGCCCGGCGGCCCCATCAGGTTTTTACGCGGGAAATGCTGCTGGATCTGTTGTGGGGATCGGAGTACATGGGCGATGTGCGCGCCGTGGACAGCCAAATCAAGCGGATGCGCAGCGCCCTGGCCGGGATTCCCGGCCGGGACTTTGAAATCCGTACTGTATGGGGCGTGGGGTATCAATTTGAAACCATTCAATAAAAACACCAGTCTGGCCCGTCAGATTGCCGGGTGGGCCGGGCTGCGGATGGCCATACTGAATCTGATTTTGTTTCTGCTGTTCAGTGCGCTGTACATCTCCCGGGGCATCCAGCTGCAGCTGGTGGATCCATTGAACCAGGCCCTGGACCGCCTGATCCGAAAAATCGATGACGGCGAGCTCCTGCTGGCCGACCTGCCGGAATACGGCCTGCCCGAAGAGCTGCGCTTTCTGCGCACCCTGGAACAAAGCGGGCCGGATCTGGTGGTGGCGCTGGAGGACGGCCGCTCGGTCTATTACGACGAGGCCAGGAACGCCATGCTGGAGGGCGCTTTGCCCGATCCCTTCACAGAAATCGATCCCCTGTCCGGCCTGCAGTTTCGGCTGGACTCCGTCCACGGCTGGATGGCTCTGACCGGCACCCGGGTCGATGACCCGGCCGGAGGCAGCGCCATGGTCATGGCCGCCCTGCCCCTCAACACCCTGGCCCGGGACCTTGTGCCCGTTCTGGGTCTGCTGGCCCTCAGCACTCTGGCCACCCTCTGCGTCACCCGGCGCATGAGCCGCCAGCTGAGTCTGCAGCTGGTCCATCCCCTGCAGGATATGTCCCACGCCCTGGCCCGCTGGCAGGGCGAACAATACGACCCGCCTCCGGCTCTGGGGGCTGCCGACGAACTGGGCCAGCTGCGCGACGCCATGGAAAAGACCGCCCACCAGCTGGAGCTGGCCCGGGACCGCCATCAAAAAGAGGAGGAGGCCCTGCGTCTCTTTTACGCCGACGTGAGCCATGAGCTGAAAACGCCTATTGCGGTCCTGCGGGCGCAGGTTGAGATGATGCGGGACGGCATGCTGGCCCCCGAGGAGCTTCCTGCCCACGCCGACGGGATGCTGACCGAGCTGCAGCAGCTGCAAACAGTGGTGCAGGATCTGGTGACCCTGGCCCGGGTACAGGCTCCCGGGTACCATGTAGAGCGCCAGGCCTGCAGCCTGAGCGCCATTCTGCGGGATGCAGGCCGTTCCCTTGCCTCTCTGGCCTGCAAACGCGGCATCCAGTTTTCCCTGGATCTTCCCAGCCCGGACCCGGTTCAGGACCAGGTGCTGACCAACTACGACCGCCTGCGGCAGCTGGTGATGATTCTGGGGGAAAATGCCATCAAATACACCCGCCCCAACGGCCGTGCGGGAATGCGGCTGAAATACACCCCCGACGGCCCCACCGTCTTGATTTGGGACCAGGGCAGCGGCATTCCATTGGAGGACCGGGAACGCATTTTCTGGCGGTTCTACCGCGGCAGCCGAAAGTCCGATTCCATCCCCGGCGAGGGGCTGGGCCTGGCCATCGCCCGGGAGCTGTGCGAACTGCTGGACGTATCGGTCAAGCTGGAGCACACCGGCCCGGAGGGAAGCCTGTTCAGCCTCCACCCTCCCTCCACTGCCCGGGATTCATCCTGAAAACAAAAAGCCGTGAGATCTTTTCATCTCGCGGCTTTTTCCATACAATCCAAAAAATTCACGTTTCCCGTTCTGCAAAATATCCCATCGGAGCTGTTGGGGTCTGCCCTGCCATGCAATGACTTTCGCTTCCCCGTCGGTTTTTTGCAAAACAAAAAAGCTTCACGATTTCTCGTGAAGCTTTTTGGTGCGATGGAAGGGACTCGAACCCCCGGCCTACTGATTCGTAGCGCAAGTCAGGGGTAATTCCTCCATTATGCCGCCTGCTGTAAAACATAAAATTTTATCGATAATAAGCAATTTATCCAAATTCGTGTTTCACGCCCACTGGTAAATTTTGCACCTGTTATCAACCATTGTATAGGTTGAAACCGTGCAGATTCCGTGCAAAAACCGTGCAGGGCGATTTTAGAAACTCGGAAGCAATTCACACACAAATGACTTGACGGCATTGTTTTGGGTGGCCATCCTCTTATTTTAGTACTTGCTGCATCACAAGCCGATTGGAAAGCATCTGACCTCATTCTCAGTATAACCCGTCGTTTTATGTTAGAAAAAAGCAACACAGCACGATATGGTCTGTGCGGCCTTGTAGTGGTATCCTTTTGCCAACAAGAAAACAACATAAAACGAAAGGAAAAAATAAATGATGAAACGTATCTTTACCCTGATTACTTCTCTTGTTCTGGCCGCCAGCTTGCTGGCTGTCCCCTGCTTTGCCGCCGAGCCTGGAGACTTACCCACGCCGCAGCCTGGTGTGACCGAAACCGAAACGGAACAGCCTGACGATTCTGATCAGCCTGAGAATCCGGACAAATCGGATCTGCAGCCATACGATGCATTTCCGGGAGATGGCGACGTTCTTTAAGTTTCAAACTCTATGCCTAAATATTCTTTAGCTTCTTTTTTTACAATCTGTAACCCTACTGGGTATTCAATAACCTGACAGAGATAATAGCATTTGCGATAGAGATCGGCGCTTTTTTTGTCATCTCCCATGAAATGGAAGCATTCAGCTTCGATTTCAAGGCAATGTGACAGATATTGATAATGCCCATATTTGAGGCAGGCCTTCCTGCCTTCTTCTGCACATTCTGCGCTATCCTCGTAGCGACCACACAAATCCAGGACACGGGCATAATTAAAATAAATCATTGGAATAATACCGACCGAAGTGACCGCTTCTTCAAAATGCTTTCGAACATATTTCAGCAGCTGATAGTAGATATCAGCTGCTTTTTTATTTTGCCTGTCATCGGAGTATGCGATTCCTATTTGATTGATAATTTTAATCTCATCTATAGAGTAGAGAAACTTCTCAATCTCATCCAAATTAAAGCGGGGAACCGTCAGCCGAATTGCCTGCATCAACAGGTCGATCTGTTCTCGCGGTGTGTAGCGTTGATCCAAACGCCCCAACAGTACCCTGGAACGTAGGACGAACTGCTGCGCGATTTGGTCGTCAGGGTCTATGATCTGTTCAAACTTTTTTAAGGTGTCAAAGCCTTCCTCTACGCGGTGATTGGAGTTGCAGGATACAATTTCCTTTTGAAGCGCTTCCATCTCCAGTTCATTTTTACTCAGCAGAGCAAAATAGCGGTCATCCGGCAGGCCCAGCCGCTGCAACAGGGCATTGATCCGGTTGCGGCTGGGGGTCTGTTTCCCATTTTCCAGCCGGGAAAGAGTCATAGGCTCACAGATTCCATCGCAGAGCTGCTCCTGGGTCAAACCCAGATCCAGCCGCCGCTGTTTGATATATTCTCCCAGAAAGATATTTTTCATTGCTGCGTCCCTCCTCATTATAGCTGCCGCGCTCCTGTAGTTTAAAGCAGGCACTGTGTGTCAACCCATATCAATATTCTAGAGCAAACCCAGAAAATAGAGTGAAGTCGCCCCTGGACTGTACAGCAGTGGTATGATAAATGTGGAGATGATGAATATGCTTCACAATGAATCACGGAACTTATTGGTGCAGGCGTTTGAAAAGAATCACAACGCCAAACAGACAGCTGAGGATTTTTCAGTAAGTCTGTGGACGGTCTATCGACTGCGCCAGCAGATGAAACGTAAGCGCTCCATAATCCCCCGACTGTAAAAAAGTACTGACCTGTGAGAAAATAAGAGAAAGTATCAAAAGTCTTAGAAGTCTTAGAAATCTGAGAAGTCTCGCAGGGGTAAAAAATG
>NZ_NFHK01000076.1:0-7220 GCF_002161315.1 Faecalibacterium sp. An77 | reverse complement strand
GGGTAGGGAGGGGGAGTCGAAACCCCCTCCCTCCCCCGCTGGCCCCAGCGGAGCGGACAAAGAGGGAGAAGAAACAGAGTGTTAAAGGCAGGAGCGGCAAAGTTTTTGCTTATTTATGATCTAAACCCACCCTCCACCCATTTAATGTGTCCCCCTGTCGCTGCGCGACAATTCTCTTGCGCTTAGCCGATTTTTGCGGCGCGCCACGGAGGGCGCTTGCAAAAACCGGAGCGCGGCGCCAGCGGCGGCTCACTGCTTCGTCCACTGGACGCGGTCGCCGCTGTTGCTCCCTTCGGGGGAATAGACCACAAAGCGGTTTCGTTCGCAGGACGCGGTCGGCTTGACTGCCCACCGAAGCGGGCAAAATCACCCTTCGATCTGACTCTGCCGCCGCCGGGTGGCGGTATCCTCAAAACAGAAGTAGGCCGGCTGGTGGCGGGACTGGGTGTACTCGAACAGCAGGCCGTCGGCGTCGAAGGTCAGGCTGGAAACCACCACCACGCCGTCGTAGTTGTCCAGGTCCAGCAGGGCCCGGTCCCGGGTGGTGGCGTGGTCCATGGTGACCCGGCGCTTGGTGGTGGTGATGCGGAGTTTTAAGTCTTTTTCGATGTAGTCGTAGATGGAGCCGGCGGCGATCTCGGCGGTGAGGCCGGGGATCATTTCCTGGGAAAAGTAGTTGCAGTCCAGGATCAGGGCCTTGCCGTCCAGATACCGCACCCGCTCGATGGCCCACAAGGGCTCGCCCACCATGAACCCGCTCTGGGACGCCAGCCGCTCGTCCGCCACGGTGGGCTCAAAGCTCACCACCTTGGTCACCGCCCGCAGGTGGTTGCGGGCCGCGGTCTCCTGGAAACTCTCGATCACACCGATCCGGAACGCCGTCCGTCCCACCGGCCGGTAAATCACCCGCACCCCTTTGCCCTGGATGGGCTGCAGGTATCCGTCCGACGTCAGGTCCGCCAGGGCCCGGCGCAGGGTGTTGCGGGCGCAGTCGTATTCCCGGATCAGCTCGCTCTCGGCGGGCAGCAGGGTCTGGTAGGGATAATCCAGGGCTTCGATCCGCTGCTTGATGCTGCGGTAGATCCCTTCGTATTTGGCTTTGGGCACCGTAATCAACCTCCCACATGTTCAGATGTTTGACCCTATTATACAGTGAATCATTCCAAATTGCAAGAGCGCAGTTTGTGCCATGCTCTGAAAATGTCTGGTATCACGCATATTTTTGCGGGTTTCGATTGACTTTTTTGTCCGGAATGCTATACTTGCTCCAGAACGAAAACCTATTTGAACATGTTCGGACTTTTGAACATGTGGCACCAATCGAAGGAGGATGTTTTCATGGGCAAGTACCAAGAGGACGCAAAAGAGCTGCTGGCGGCCGTCGGCGGCAAAGAGAACATTGCGGCGGTGTCTCACTGCGTCACCCGGATGCGCTTTGTGCTCAACGACCCGGCCAAGGCGGATGTGCCCCGGATCGAGAAAATCAAGTCCGCCAAGGGTACCTTTACCCAGGCGGGCCAGTTCCAGGTCATCATCGGCAACACCGTGTCCGAGTTTTACAATGATTTCGTAGCGGTGTCGGGCATCGAGGGCGTCTCCAAGGAGGCGGTCAAGAGCGCCGCCAAGCAGAACCAGAACCGCCTGCAGAAGGTCATGAGCGCGCTGGCTGAGATTTTCGCCCCCCTGATCCCCGCCATCATCACCGGCGGTCTGATCCTGGGCTTCCGCAACTGCATCGACAGCCTGTACCTGTTCGAGGACGGCACCAAGACCCTGTGCGACATCAGCCAGTTCTGGAGCGGCGTGGACAGCTTCCTGTGGCTGATCGGCGAGGCCGTGTTCCATATGCTGCCGGTGGGCATCTGCTGGTCGGTGACCAAGAAAATGGGCACCACCCAGATCCTGGGCATCATCCTGGGCCTGACTCTGGTGTCCGGCCAGCTGCTCAACGCCTATTCGGTGGCCACCACCGCCGCCGCCGACATCCCCAAGTGGGACTTCGGATTCATCCAGGTCAACATGATCGGCTACCAGGCCCAGGTGATCCCCGCCGTTCTGGCCGCCTTCACCCTGGTGTATCTGGAAAAGTTCTTCCGCAAAATCTGCCCCGCCGTCATCTCCATGATCGTGGTGCCCTTCTGCAGCCTGGTGCTGGCCGTCATGGCCGCCCACTTCGTCCTGGGCCCCATCGGCTGGACCATCGGCTCCGCCATCTCCTCGGTGGTGTACGTCGGCATTTCCGGCTCCTTCCGGGTGGTGTTCGGCGCCATCTTCGGCTTCATCTATGCGCCGCTGGTCATCACCGGCCTGCACCATATGTCCAACGCCATCGACCTGCAGCTGATCGCTGACTTCGGCGGCACCATGCTGTGGCCCATGATCGCCCTGTCCAACATCGCTCAGGGCTCCGCCGTTCTGGGCGTCATCTACCTCCAGCGCAAGAATGCCGACGCACAGGAAGTCAACGTCCCCGCCTGCATCTCCTGCTACCTGGGCGTCACCGAGCCCGCCATCTTCGGCGTCAACCTGAAGCTGAATTTCCCCTTCCTGTGCGGCATGATCGGCTCGGCCATCGCCGGCGTGGTCTGCACCGCCACCTCCACCACCGCCAACGCCATCGGCGTGGGCGGCCTGCCCGGCATCCTCTCCATCCAGCCCCAGTCCATGCTCAGCTTCGCTCTGTGCATGCTGATCGCTGTGGTGGTGCCCTTCGTCCTCACCGTCATCGTGGGCAAGAAGAAGCACGTGCAGTAATTCCAAAGCCATTTCCGACCCGCCCCCGCGGGCAGACAGGAACCATGATAAGAACATTTCGGCAAGATAAAGAAGGGATACGCGATGGCAAATTTCCAAGATAAAGTGGTGTATCAGATTTACCCCAAGTCCTTTTGCGACACCGACGGCGACGGCCTGGGCGACCTGCCCGGCGTCACCGCCAAGCTGGACTACCTGAAAGACCTGGGTGTGGATTACCTGTGGCTGACCCCGTTTTTCCCCTCGCCCCAGCGGGACAACGGCTATGACGTGGCGGACTACCGGGCGGTAGACCCCCGGTTCGGCACCATGGAGGATCTGGAAACCCTCATCCGCGAGGCGGACAAGCGGGGCATCGGCCTGATGCTGGACATGGTGTTCAACCACACCTCCACCGACCATGAGTGGTTCCAGAAGGCCCTGGCCGGGGACAAGAAGTATCAGGATTACTACATCTTCAAGGACGGCGCCCCCGACAAAATCCCCACCAACTGGGTGTCCAAGTTCGGCGGGCCGGCCTGGGAATACCTGCCCGGCCTGGGCAAGTGGTACCTGCACCTGTTCGACGTCAGCCAGGCTGACCTGAACTGGGAAAACCCGGCGGTGCGGGCCGAGCTGGCCGGCATCCTGCGGTTTTGGCGGGAGAAGGGGATCAAGGGCTTCCGCTTCGACGTGGTGAACCTGATCTCCAAGCCCGAAGTCTTTGAGGACGACCACGAGGGGGACGGGCGGCGGTTCTACACCGACGGCCGCAACGTCCACCGGTATTTGCAGGAACTGGTGGCCGCCGGCGGCATCGACGGGATGATTACGGTGGGTGAGATGTCCTCCACCAGCCTGGAAAACTGCATCGGCTACACCAACCCCGACCGCCACGAGCTGACCATGAGCTTCAGCTTCCACCACCTGAAGGTGGACTACAAGAACGGGGACAAGTGGTCCCTGATGCCCCCCGACCGGATGGCCCTGAAAAACCTGTTCACCCTCTGGCAGGAGGGGATGCAGGCGGGTCACGGCTGGAACGCCCTTTTCTGGTGCAACCATGACCAGCCCCGGGCGGTGAGCCGCTTCGGCGACGAGGGCAAATACTGGAAGGAAAGCGCCAAGATGCTGGGCACCGCCACCCACATGATGCGGGGCACCCCCTACATCTACCAGGGCGAGGAAATCGGCATGACCAACGCCCACTATACCTCCATCGGCCAGTACCGGGACGTGGAGAGCCTGAACTACTACCAGATTCTCCAGCAGCAGGGCAAGACCGCCGCCGAGGCCCTGGAGATCCTGGCCCAGCGCAGCCGGGACAACGGCCGCACCCCCATGCAGTGGGACGCCACCGCCCACGCCGGTTTCACCACCGGCACCCCCTGGCTGGGGGAGGCGGACAACTATCCGGCCATCAACGCCGCCGCCCAGGTGAAGGACCCCGACTCGATTTTCAGCTACTACAAACAGCTGGTGGCCCTGCGCAAGCAGGAGCCGGTCATCAGCGGGGGACAGATCCAGTTCCTGTACGAGGACGACTCCGACCTGCTGGCCTATCGCCGGTGGAATGAGGACACCCAGCTTCTGGTGGTCTGCAACCTCACCGGCCGCGACGCCCCCGTGACCCTGCCCGAGGGCTGGGCCGGCGCCGGCCTGCTGCTGGGGAACTATCCCGACGGCGGCAGCCGCACCAGCCTGCGCCCCTATGAGTGCTGGGTGCTCAAGAAGGGCTGATTTCTGAGCGTGTCGAAAAACGCCACGCCGCGGCCGGGGAGGGGAAGGGCTCAACTTGACCGTTTTTTGGCCAGAGTGTCCAATAACTTTTGAGATATGGTTTGAGAAAAACAGAATTTGACGGTTTGGGTCTTGTTTTAGGTGGGGTTTTATGCTATTGTTATAGTACAGTACTGCGGGGTTTGGATGCCCTGCGGCGCAAAAACCGACACCACAATGCAGTAAACAGACGAGGAGGACATTTCGATGAAAAGCTATATATCCCGTCGTAATTTCCTGAAGGCCGCCGGTGCAGCCACCGGCGCAGCAGCGGCCCTGGGCCTGACTGCGGCCCCCCTGGGTGCAGACGCTTTCTATCCCCTGGTAGCGCCTGACAAGACTCCCATCACCATCCTGTACACCAACGATGTGCACACCTACATCGACAACGAGAGCCCGGATCTGACCTATGCTTCGATCGCTGCCCTGAAGCGGAGCTATGAGGATGCAGACATGGATGTGCTGCTGGTGGATGCCGGCGACCACATCCAGGGCACCGCCTACGGCGCCATGGACAAGGGCGCTTCCATCATCAAGCTGATGAACTCCGCCGGCTATGATCTGGCCACCCTGGGCAACCATGAGTTTGACTATGGCATGGACCGCATCATGACCATCATCAACGAGGAAGCCGATTTCCCCTACGTCAGCTGCAACTTCAAGGACCTGCGCACCGGCCGGAAGGTGCTGCCCTCCATCAAGTATTTCTTCCGCGGCGGCCGGCTGCTGGCCTTCATCGGCGTCACCACCCCCGAGACCATCACCAAGTCCACCCCTGCCTACTTCATGGACGCCGACCAGACCAAGTACATTTACGGCATTGACGGCGGCGACGACGGCAAGGAGCTGTACAAGGCCGTTCAGAAGGCCATCGACGAGGCATGGCTGTACGCCGACTTCGTCATCGGCCTGGGCCACCTGGGCGTGGACGGTTCTTCGTCGCCCTGGACCAGCCGTGAGGTGATCCAGAACACGGTGGGCTTCAACGCCTTCATCGACGGCCACTCCCACACCGAGATGGCCGGCGAGATCGTCCGTGACGCCGAGGGCAACCCGGTGGTCCTGACCCAGACCGGCTGCTACATGGGCAACGTGGGCCGCATGACCATCGACACCGAACGCAACTTCACCACCGAGCTGATTTCCTCCACCAACCTGAACCCCTTCAACGAGACGCAGATCCTCCAGACCGACTGGATCGCCGCCGTGGACGATATGCTGGGCGAGAAGATCGCTGCCAGCCCGGTGAACTTCTACATCAACGACCCCGTCACCGGCAAGCGCCTGATCCGCAGCCAGGAGACCAACATGGGCGACCTGGTGGCCGACGGCATCTATGCCTACTTCAACGAGATCGAGAAGCTGGACTGCGACATCGCCATCATGAACGGCGGCGGCATCCGTGCCGACGTGCCGGCAGGCGACTGGACCTACATGACCTGCAAGACGGTCAGCCCCTTCGGGAACGTGGCCTGCCTGATGTCGGTGACCGGCGCCCAGATCCAGAACGCCCTGGAGTTCGGCGCCCGGTTTGCGGGTTCGGGCCAGGAGAACGGCGGTTTCCTGCAGGTTGCAGGCGCCACCTATGAGATCCACACCGATCTGCCCAACACCGTCCAGACCGACGACCAGAACGTCTGGACCGGCCCTGCCACCGGCACGCCGCGGGTACAGAACGTCAAGATCTACAACCGCACCACCGGTACTTACGAGCCTCTGGATCCCAACCGCACCTACAACATGGCCGGCATGAACTACACCCTGCGCAGCCTGGGCGACGGCTTCGCCATGTTCGACGGCGCAACCCTGGTGAAGGATTACGTCTCGGAGGATTATCTGGTTCTGTCCAGCTACGCCATGCTGTTTGACGGCACCACCATCACCACCGCCAACAGCCCCCTGGCCGACTATCCCGGCTACCTGCTGGACTACGAGAATCCCTACGGCGCCGGCCGCATCGTCCTTTTCTAAAAGAAAAGGACCAAAAGATTTTCACCTGGTACCGCTGACTGCTGTGGGCTTCACGAGGCCCTGCCGGCGGTGAGGTTTCAGCCTCTTTAGCAGGCTCCCGGCCTGCGGCCCGGTGAGTCCAAGATTTCAGATAGCCTGATTTCCCACCCGGTACGCGCTGAAAAACCTATAAAATACAACAACCCTCGCCTCATCTAGGTTTGAACTGCCCCAGAATTAGTAGACATGAATAAAAAGACCCTCGTGTAGTGGGGAGCTTAACAGGACTGGCGAAGCGTAAGCGGAGCCAGTCCTGTTTTCAGTTGAATGCGCTCATGGTTGTAGAAGTAGATGTAATCGTCAATCATTTTATTGGCCTGTTCAAAAGTCTCCGGTTTGTGTCTGTAGATACACTCAGTTTTCAGGATGCCAAAGAAATTTTCAGCCAACGCATTATCATAGCAATTTCCACGCCTTGACATAGACGGTGTAATGCCGTATTCTTTAGTCAGGTCGAAATATGCTTGCGAGGTGTATTGGAACCCTTGGTCGCTGTGGAGCTGCAACTCCCGGCGACTTTCTGTTTTTACAGACTTCATCGCAAGATGGATGGTATCCAATACAAGATTGACTGTCTGGCTGGTACCGGTCTTGTAAGCGACAATGCTTCTGTCATACAGATCACGGATCATGGACAGATAGAGAACGCCTTCCTTGGTATGAATGTAAGAAATGTCTGTGACCCACTTTTGATTTGG
>NZ_NFHK01000075.1:0-7249 GCF_002161315.1 Faecalibacterium sp. An77 | reverse complement strand
GGAGCAGGAAGTTCGAATAAATATCGCTTTCCGTTGGTTTCTGGGAATCGACTTTGACGAGCCTGTTCCGGATCATTCTACCGTTTCTCAGCTTCGACGCCGAAAATTCGGGAAGACAAGCGTCGGTGTACAAGGGGTACAAACGAGATAAAATAGAAATGAGGGGCGATAGAGCGGAAATGTCAGATTTTCCACTCTATCTGAACACGGTCGCTGGTGGCCTTGATTGTAGAAATCAAGCCATCGGCGGCTTTTCTTTTGTCGTCAAAATCTATGCTCTCCCAGTTGTCGAGATAATAGGAAAGTTTCTTTATCTGCTGGGGCGATATGGTTTCGACGCTCAAATCGGCTATGGCTTTTGAAATGGTCTGACGGCGGGTGTCCAGTTCTTCGATTTTCTTGTTGGCGTAGGCAAGCAAGGTCGCATTGGCTCCGGTCAGCGTGTCCAGCAGTTTTTCAATTTCTGCCTCCACCTGTGCCAGCTCTACTTGATAGGCTGTCAGCTTCGGATTAACCTTTTCCTCTTGGTCGTGGAGTATCTGAAAATCTTTGAACTTCTCTTGCATGGCCGAGAAAATAAATTGCTCAAATTCTTCTTTGCGGATTTTCCCGCAGCCCGGACAACCTTTGTTTTCCGTCCGTTTGGTGCAGCGGAAATAGCCTGTGCTGTTTGGTACATGGGTGGCTTTCAGCGCATACCCACAATGCCCGCATTTGATTTTTCCGGCCAGCCAAGTGTTTTTTGGTTTCCGCCCCTGCTGGAAGGTGGTATTTGCCATGAGCTTTTTCCGGCATTTCAGCCATGTGTCAGAGGGGATCAATGCTTCATGCGGAGCGATAACAAGTATCTGGTCTTTTAGGCACCTGTCCTTGTCCTCCTTCACATCCCGCCCCTGATAGAGATAGCAGCCGTTTGTTCCGGCAAAATCGGAAGCGTCATTGACAATCGCTGCGCCCTGGCTCTTGAAAAACTCGTACAGTTCCAAGTCGGCCTGTGCGTAAACAGGGTTCCGTAAAAGCTGGGAAAGAAAACTCCGAACCATTGACTTTTCGTAAATCTTGATACCCTGTTCCTCAAAGTAGCGGGTAATGTCTCCGAAAGAGGTTTCCGGTTCGGCGTACATCTCAAACATCAGCCGTACATGGTCGGCGGCTACGGGGTCGGCAACCATCTTTTTTGTACGGATACCCTCTACCACCGTGGGTTCCAACTGATAGCCGTATGGAGCCTGACCGCTCATGTGAAAGCCTTTCAGGCACCGGGAATAATAGGCGTCCGTGACGCGCTTCTGGATTGTCTCACGTTCAAGCTGGGCGAATACAATGCAGATATTCAGCATGGCCCGTCCCATCGGGGTCGAGGTATCAAACTTTTCCGTGGATGATACGAACTCTACATCGTACTCTTGAAACAGCTCCATCATATTTGCAAAGTCCAGAATAGAGCGGCTTATCCGGTCCAGCTTGTACACGATGACCCGCCGAACCTTTCCCTTGCGGATCTCGCCCAGCAGCTTTTGAAACTCCGGCCTGTCGGTATTTTTGCCGGAATAGCCTTTGTCCTTAAATACCCGGCAGCTCCCACCTTTCAATTCATACTTGCAGAAGTCAATCTGACTTTCAATGCTGATACTGTCCTTGCGGTCTACTGACTGTCTCGCATAAATGCAATCTTCTCTGATAAATTCCATATTGGGCTCCTTTCCTTGTTGGAATGGAGCTACCAACCTTACAACTATATTATACTATCAGCAGCCCCGGACAACAATGTTGCGAATGGTTAGTGAAACCTGTCCCCGTACTTACTGAACACCTCATAAAGACGGCGTTCAATTTCTTTTTTGCGCTGTTCCTTCTCCTTCGGGGAAAGTACCGGCGTGAGGCTTTCCAGCACAATAGTTTTCCCTTGAAAGGGTACAGACTTTGTTTCTCGTTGATATGTGACGGCCTGTGTCATTGGAAACCTCCTTTTCAGAATGGGTGTACTTGCCAGCGTTTCCCTCTTGTCCTGTGGGGAAATGTCAAAAGACGGCACCCGCAGGTGCCGCCCTTTGAGCTTTCTCCACTTCGGGCCGATGTGGCCCGAGGTCAGTACGGACTGGAGTGAAATTTCTGTTTAGCGTCCTCCACACTGTTGAGATCAAAGACTTCATAAAGCTGTCCCACAACACGACGAATATCCTTCTTTGAAAAGCCGCAGTCCTCCATTGCCATGATGACATAGCCGCGGCAGGCGTCGTTGCTCCATTCATCCGGCTCAAAACCGGGAAACATCCCAAACGCATTTTCCATAAGAAACTCCTTTGAGAAAAAGATGGGGAGCCTCGCCGGATTGGTTGGCCTATCATCAGACAGCATTGCCGGAGGGCTCCCCACAGGTTTTTACTACATTACAGACACACCGGACGGGCATAGACTTTCTGCCCCATAGTATTTCAACTCTCCCCATTCTGATGGCAAGGCGTTCTCATTGCCTGCGACGGCTCACGGCTTGCAAGGCCGCTTCAACGCTCGGACTGTGACTAAACGCAAGTATCCGGGTCATGTGCCTGTTCCGGTTGAGCCAGCCTTGCCCCACCTATGGCATGAGCCTGATCGCTCGCCCTGTTTTATAGAGACTGTATTCTCCAAAAGCAGAGGTCGTGGCGGGCCTGTCACACAGCGCATTTCCCTTCGTATCCGGGTGCCTTTTTATTCAGTTTTCGATTTGCATGAGGGCTTGTCCGAACCTCGGGCCACCTTGACCCGAAGTGTTTTGCCTCTCATAAGCCATTTCATTTTTTGGCCTAAATCGGTACACCTCACAGAGTTTTTTCAAAATCTTTTCCAAGTGCCGCAGCCCGCGCTCGATTGCCACACGGACTACTTTCTCATGGACCCCTTCTGCCCGGGCAATATCCTGTTTCGTCATGCCAAGAATAAAGTGAGCGTAAATCCGTTTGGCCTGTTTGTCCGGCAAGCTGGCAATAGCAGCGTGAAGCTCCTGCATGGTAACTTTCCTCTCGTACAACTCATGGGGTGAAAGTGCGACAAAGACAGCCTCATGCTCCAGCCCATCATCCCGATCAAGGGAATAGTAGGCTTTATGGCGGTATGTACGCAGTCGGTAGGCTGCCTCCTTGCGGTCAAATTCTTTGAACATTTCAGCAACTTCGTCCGATACTTCCATGAAGCAATCCGATGTATAAAACGGGTAGTAATCCCGCAGATTGATAATAGCCATATTGACCTCCGTTTCGGTTGATGGTTGACAAGTGACCGAAACGAAGGCGGTGGGGAGCGGCACCGGGGAATGACTTCGGGCCAACATGGCCCGAAGCGGCCCCATAAGAACGCAAAAGCGCCCGGGCGGCACAAGGCCACTCGAGCGCATGAAATGACATAATAGTTAAGGTTCCAACAGATTTCGCATACATAGCCGGAATAACCCGGAGGCGGGGCTATGCTTTTTTTAGCTGGTGCAGGCTATGAGGACTAAGAAAAAGTAAAACTGGCATGGCGGCATCCTCCTAATGCCGCCGTGTGTGTTTACAAAATATAGAGTCGTTGTTGAATTTTACAAAAAGAAGCGGCGGCTCTAAAAAGCCGCCGCAGGGTAAACAAGCGTGTCAAAGGGCTGCTGTACGACGGCTTTTTTCTTTTGCCGTCGCCCGGCAGATCAAAATATGATACTATAACTCATTTATGGTTGCAGTAATCGACATATTGCGAATTCGTTTTGCCGGAGTATATACAGCTGCGATTGCCGCAATCGAGACAAACAGAAGAATAACGCCCAAAGAGGTAATTGGGAACTGCCACACAGCAGATGGAAAATGCCCCGCAATAAGGAAATCATACAGCGATTTGCTAAGCGGCAAGCCAATAGCACAACCAACAACGCACCCCAAAACAGCATAGGTGAATGCTTCACAAGCAATCATTTTCGTCATTTGCCGTTCATCCATTCCTACTGCCCGCATAGCTCCATATTGCTTCATTCTGGCAGACACACTCATGGAAATGCTATTGACGATGTTCATTACCGTTACCAGTGCAATAATCGCCAAAAACGCATAAACACAGAAAACAAAAGCCATATAAGTTCCCGTAGTGCGCTCGTCGCGTTTATCTCGAAAGCTATATGTTTGATCTACGGAATTCTGGATTGCCTGAACATTTTCGTCCGTAACATCTCCCGTTGTCTGTATCAGCACAAGAGAATAACCTTCCTCTCCTGTCAAACGGACAAATGTTTCACCAGAGGTAATCAATGTGAGCTTTCCATTTGTCAATCCATTCTCACTAAATGGGTCATTTTTTAACAGTCCGGCTATGGTAAGGGTTTCATCCCCAATCTGAACAGTGTCACCGATTTCCCATGTGCTGTCCTGATCGGATGTTGCCAAAACAAAATTGCTGTCCCCAAAAACTTTGGACAAATCACTCCCCCTTTTCAAAGCACCGTCTTTTTTCAGACATTGTAAATCAAAATCGTCATAAGAAATCAAATCGACTGTGCCAGAAAAGTTGGTGTCGTCGTTTAGTTTGGCAGAAACATCAAACACACTACGACGCCCGTAAACTTCCTTCACTCCATCCATTTCGCAGATGGATGTAAGCAGTTCCCGAGGAATCGTATTACCGCCAGCACTTGCAATATCTATATCTGATGTGGCAGCCGACTGAGGAATTAGGTAATCCACAAAATTGACCATAACAGAAAAGCTCAAAAACAGGATGATGCTAAGTGCAAAAGAACCTGTCATCAGGAATAAATTTTTCTTCCCGGAGATTGCATGGCTGACACCAAGAAGGGATTCAATTTTTCCGAAACCTACATACGGCGAATGACGCATTGTTTTTTCGTGGCCTGCATTTCCAGACACCGCTGTGATGGGAGACACCTTCGCAGCATGTTTTGCCGGAGCATTTGCGGCAATCAGTACAGTAATCAGTCCCACAAAGATACCGCAAGCAATGCCAAAAATACTAATGCCAAAGAGGGGAATATCAGAAAATTCTTCTCTGACTACAAAACGCAGTACCGCGCAAAATCCCCATGTAGTAACAACCCCTAAAACAAGACCGATAGGGATAGCTGTTTTGCACCAGTTCAATGCCTCTAAACGGACAAAGCGGATGATCTGCTGCTTACTCATACCAATGCAGCGCATCATTCCGAAAAATTGGGTTCTCTGTGCAACGCTGCTATTCATGCTACTGGAAATCATCAAAACGCCTGCAATCAAAATCAGCAGGAACAGAACAACCGCAACAGAAAGAAGGGTTTGCCCCATGGAACTGCCGAGTAAGTCTCCAATAGAGAAACTTCCATGCTTACCAACCAATCGGGCCTGTTCCATCCGAAAACCCATTTCTGCCATACTGAATACTGCTGTTACCATAAACACAGCAAATACAATGCAAAGCAGCGTCATACGATTTTGACGGCGGTGGACTTTAGCGGAGATGGGAATGAGACTAAGATAACTTTTCATTCACGGCACCTCCCGAAATCCGTCAGTACACCATCGGATACCCTCAAAATACGGTCAGCGGTCTGGGCGATGCTTTTGCTATGCGTAATCATAACAATGGTCTGCTCATATTTTCTGGATGCTTCTTTCAGCAGCGCAATGACTTCGCTTGTGTTTTGCGTATCCAGATTGCCGGTCGGCTCGTCTGCCAAGATCAGAGAGGGACGTGTAATCAAGGCACGTCCAATAGCGACACGTTGCTGCTGGCCGCCAGAAAGTTGACTGGGAAGATGGTTCCTCCGTGCGGTCAGGTTCAGTACCGCCAGCAATTCTTCCAGATACTTTTTATTTGGCTTTTGGTAATCCAGCAACACCGGGAAAATGATATTCTGTTCTACCGTCAGCTCCGGGATCAGGTTGAAACTCTGAAAAATAAAGCCAATATTTCTACGGCGAAATACCGTCAAGTTCCGGTCTTTCATAGAAAAAATATCTTTGCCGTCAATAAACACCTTGCCGGAAGTTGGAGTATCCAGTGCGCCGATCATGTTCAGCAGCGTGCTTTTGCCGGAACCTGATTCACCAACTATGGCAACAAATTCACCTTTCGGAACGGAAAAGGTCGCACCTTTCAAGGCATGGACAGTGGCCTCGCCGCTTCCATAGGTTTTTGACAGGTTTTGCACCTCTAATAAGTTCATTGTTCTAACACCTCTTTCTGCTTTGGTATAGAAAGAGTACCATACGAATCCTACTGCAAGATGACATTCACCCTACAATTTTGTAGGAATCAAAAAATTGATTGTGAATGTCGTTCCTACGCCTAATTCGCTGTCTACTTCTATTGTTCCGCTATGGGCCTCAATAATTGCCTTTGCAAGAGGCAGCCCCAAGCCAACGCCCTGTGTGTCTTTTGAAAAACGGCTGCGGTAAAACCGCTTAAAGATGTGGGGAAGATCTTCCGGGTGAATACCACTTCCATCATCTTTTACTACAATCTGCACCATTGATGTAAACTCACGCCACGAAACTTGAATGGTACTTCCTGCTTTCGTATGATCCAGAGCATTTTTTATGATGTTGCCGATCGCCTCCATAAACCAATGCGCGTCACAAATCAGCATAACAGTATCTTGTCCAGCAAAATTCAAATTCTTTTCCTGTTGCTGCGCCTGAAATGCAAATCGCCTTTGGATTTGTGCCATCATATCATCAACGTAGTGTTCGCTCTTTTCCAAAACAATCGTCCCGGCATCCAACTTCGTAATTGTGAGAAGATTTTGGACAAGGGTTTCTATTCGGTCAAGTTCTTGTTCAGAAAGATCAGTAAATTCCTTAATCGCCGGGAAATTAGCAGTTTCTTCTTGCAGAAGTCCATTGTATATATTTAGAGCTGCAAGGGGCGTTTTCAGTTGGTGGGAAATATTTGATATGGTGTCTTTCAAAAAAATCTTTGCTTTTCCCTCATTTTCTGCATGAGCATTTAAGATTGCAACCAAAGCATTTACTTCATGGAACAACCGATATAATTCGCCCTCGTCGTCACAGTCAATCCGTGCATCGTGATTGCCGGAAATGTATTCCCGTATTTGTGTCACGGCGTTTTCCATGATTTGCTCCTGCTTTCTAAAATAGAAAAACAGAGAAATAAAAATTAAAACTCCCATGCAAATTGAACCGCCCCATATTGTGCGGACAGTACAAAAAAGAGGCCTGCAAGGGGTAGAAGTAAACGAATCAAAGACTGGCCTGGCGAAGCGAGAGCGGAGCCAGGCCAGTCTTTGTCTGGA
>NZ_NFHK01000074.1:0-7421 GCF_002161315.1 Faecalibacterium sp. An77 | reverse complement strand
CTCCAGACAAAGACTGGCCTGGCTCCGCTCTCGCTTCGCCAGGCCAGTCTTTAATTCGCTTGTTCTACCCCTTGCAGGCCTCTTTTTTGTACTGTCCGCACAATATGGGGCGGTTCAGCTCCTGATCGGGGCGGTGGTGCTGATCGGCGGCGGTGCTGGTTATTACTTCAAGATTTGCAAGCCGAAGCACGAAGCGCCGGACTTGGAGGACGACTACTGCGAATATGAGGACGAAGGGCCGGAGGAAATCGCAGAGGAACCCGAAGACGAGGATACCCCTCCGTGGGACGAGGACACGGAAGAACAGGAGGCCCGCCAGTGAATTTTACCAACAGCCCCTTTGAGCGAATGATGAAGGAAGTGCCGTGGCCGGGCCGGGGCAGCGATGACCCTTGTGCCGGATGTCGCTACTACAAGGAGTGCAAAGGCAGGAAAAAACAGTGTCGGAAGAAATTCCGGGCGCTGATCGTGGAGTCCCGACCTTCGGGCCATCGTGGCCCGAAGTCCTGAATGGACGCCCGGGAGCTGACCCGTGACGAGAAGAAGAAAATCCGTTCCCTTGTCACGGGGATGTGCGCCAACTATGACCGGGAAACGGGCCTGTGCCTGCCGCTGGACTGTGGCTGCTATATGCTGCACAAATGCTGGACGGGCGCTTACTGCCGGTATTTCCGGGAGGCCGTCTTGCCCCTCGACCCGGAGCTTCTTGCGGCGCTGACCGTGGAAGGCGGCTCCCCGGAGCTTCGGGTCTGTACGGTCTGCGGGCGGGCATTTTTACCGGAAGGCCGTCAAGCCTACTGTTCCGACGCCTGCAAGGCCGAAGGGAACCGCCGGAAAAGCCGGGAACGCATGAGGAAAATGCGGGAGAAAAGGCCGGGCGGCGGTTACGATTTGCCGTCTCGAAAGGCTTGATATTCCGGGCTTTTTTGAGGGCGTTTCCGGGGCGGGAATACTGCAACCCATCCCGCCCCGGTTTACTCCCTCATTTCGTAACATACCACACTTCGGGCCATGTTGGCCCGAGGTTCAGAAAGGAGGTATCTCTTGGAGATCGTACAAGGCTATGCCATTTTGAAAGCCACCACCTTTGACAGCGGACACGGTTTTGCGCTGGGGCATAACCCGGGCGCGCCGAGCCCCTTTGTGACCTGGCAGTTTACCGAAGGCGAAAAGGGCCAGCGGGATTACTACTGGGGCCGCTATGGAAACAGTCTGGAATGGGCGCAGAAGGATTTTGACCGCCGGGTGGACGATTATCAGTACCTTTATCATGCGGCAGTCAAAAATACGGAGCTGGGCCCGGAAGGCGTTTACCGCTACTATTCCACCCAGCGCCCTGTGGACATAGGCACCTACCCGAAGCCATCGGATAACCCGCCGCTTTCCATCGTCAACTACGATGACGACAGGCGGCGCCCTGTGGCAAATGGCAGGCTGATGGCATGGGGTGAACTAACCTATGCAAAGCCGCTGACCGAAAAACAGATGGAGGACTATGAGCTGAAACCCGCACCGGGCAATCCTGACCGGGCGCGCCCATCCATTACCGCCCGGCTCAAGGATGGAGCCAGAGGGCAGGAACCTCCGAAGGAACCCAGCCAGAAGCGGGACCATAAAAACCATGAGGAACGATAAAGGAGGATTGCCATGCACGAAAAAGACAACTATCTGAAAACCGCCGAGCTCTCCACGGAGCAGAACTGCAACATGATCGACGGCGTACCCAACAACACGCCCATCCAGCCTGCGCCCCCGGAGCTGGATGCAAAGCCGCTGGACAAAGTGAAGGAGCCCAAAGAGCGCAGAAAGGGCCGGGAGCTGGAACGCTGATGGAGAACCGCAAGCGGAATGTCCATCTGCACGTCATGGTAACGCCGGACGAGCTGGCGGCCATCCATGAACGGATGGCCGAAGCGGGCATTTCCAATGCCGGGGCTTATGTGCGGAAGATGGCTCTGAACGGGTATATCCTGCACGTTGACCTTGCGCCCATAAAAGAATTGATCTCTCTGCAAAGGCGCTGTTCCAATAATCTCAATCAGGTCGCCGTACACGCGCATACCTACGGCGTGTACCCGGAGGAAATCGACGGATTGAAGCGGGACTATGAAAAGCTGTGGGGCGAGGTGTCAAAGGTGCTGCGGGAGCTCTCCGAGCTGGTGGCAAAGTAAATAAGAAGTGGGCGGCAACCGTGTTATTGGTTGCCGCCCACTTTTCAATGATTAGGGGCACAATTTACGCAAAAGCCATTTCCACCATCATTCTCAAAATTGATTTTACATCCACAATCAGGGCAGATATTATATGCGCCTTCAACATATTCATCGTCATCTGTTTCAAATAGAGGTTGAAAATTTGTTTCTTTCAGTTTTCCGTCAATAATAGTGGCTTTTTCAAATCCGTCGTCGCCCTCGAAGTCAAGGTACATATCTGCTTCTCGGATTACCTCTACTTGGATTTCGCCTTCAAAGCTGTGTGCGCCAGCAGGACCTAAAAGAATTTGTTTTGTTTCATCATCGCGGCCCCAATAGTCAAACGATGTGGCGTCTGCTTCTATACGGAAGGTAAAAACATAAGTTATCGTATCATTATCTCTATCGACTTGCTCTGCCGAAAGAAACTCATACTCCGTAATTTCCAGCTCGTCGATTCCATTTGTCCCAATGTGAGAAGAAGGCTCAAGATATTCTTCACCAGAGAAAGACAGAGCATCAGAAATGCTTTCAAATACAGCTTCATGCACCCTATCAAAGTAGTCATCATCTGTTATCCTCAATGCTATTTCAACAGCATCTGATTTTGGAATGCCATAGGTGACAGATATATTTGAAAAGAAATCCAGTGCTGTAAGTGCCACAATTTGCATCTGAGTTTCTCGTTGAAATTCTTGACACAGATAAGGATGAAATTCCCTTTGACCATTGTCATCTATCCACCAGTCGCTTTTTACATCATCAGTTACAAATATAACATTTACGCTTTTTTCTCTTGCATAGCGAAGAATTTCTTTCCACATAATTAGGTCGCTATATTTTCGGACCCCATCTTTGTTTTTAGCATCTTTGAATCCTGGCGGTGTTTGCGGATCAGTTTTATATCTTCGCTCTCCTTCTTCACAAATCTGATATATTTCTTCTTGCGTGACGGATGTCATAACTCGAGAGTCATTTATGATTAGTTCTACCAAATCATATACCGGGTCTTGACCTTTCCACGGATTTGCAATTAAGTCAAGTATCGTTCTATCCTCAAAAAATGCTTCTGGAATAGCCATGAGTTCATCGAACTTCTGGGATAAATTTGCACGCAATTCTTCAATATCAGGATATTGTAATGACTGCAAATTATCACATAGATTGAGAACTTTGCGAGCTGCATTGCTAATTTGTTTTTTGGTATCGTCGCCTACATTTTGTACTCTTTTTTCCATTTTGCTGAAATAGCCACGATAATGTTTTAGAAACTCATATCGTACAGTCGATGGCATAATAATGTCGCTTTGAATTGCCTGCATACATCTTAATGCAAAATCGGAAAATTCTGGAGAGAAGCGATAAATGTGAAGATAGACATTAGTATCACAAATAACGATATAACCATTATCTATCAGTTCTTTTATATTAACAGGCATTTTGACCCCTCCTAAAATTTACTGCCTATATAAAGTTTACTGCGGTCAATATGTAGTGTCAATATAATACTTCGGGCCATGTTGACCCGAAACTCCGGGACAGGATTCACTAATCTTTCGCAACATTTATGTCCCCAGGCAGGCATGATAAAATAGAGATAGAAAGAATAAAGGAGGTTTTGATGATGAAGATACTGCTGAAAATATTAGTCGCGCCCTTCGCTCTGGCGCTATCCCTTCTGGCGGTTCTGTTGGTGTTTCTGTTTGATATTTGCGCCTTCCTGCTGACGATTGCCTCCGTGATCCTGGCGGTGCTGGGTATCGCCCTCTTTTTCACGCCAACCCCCATCGGCGGGATTGTATTTCTGTTCCTCGCCTTCCTCCTTTCGCCGTATGGGCTGCAAGCGGCGGCTGGTTCTCTGCTTTGGGCGCTGGACGGAGGCAAATCCGCTCTGTATCGGTTTCTGGCAAGTTAAACAGCCTCGGGCCATGTTGGCCCGAAGTCGGGGCGGTCTGGATGGGCCGCCCTTTTTTCATAGAAGGGAGGGATGATTTCTGGCTACCACAACTTTGTTGCAGCGCCATGCGGGCGAAGGCGAAACGATTGCCGAGGCCATCCGGGATTGTCTGGACTATGGTAAAAACCCGGAAAAAACAGAAAGCGGAAAGTATATCTCCGCTTATGAGTGCGACCCTGCCACCGTGGCGGACGAGTTTCTTTTGGCGAAAGCCAGCTATGCCGCCATGACAGGCCGGGAACAGAAAAAGGCCAATGATGTGCTGTGCTATCAAATACGACAGTCCTTTTATCCGGGAGAGATCACCCCGAAGGAGGCGAACCGTATCGGCTATGAGCTGGCTATGCGCTGGACGAAGGGGCGGCACGCTTTTATCGTTACCACGCATACCGACAAGCAGCACATCCATTGTCACATCTATTACAACTCAACCACCCTTGACTGTACCCGGAAATTCCGAAACTTCTGGGGCTCCAGCTTCGCCCTCCGGCGGCTCTCTGACAGACTGTGCCTTGAAAACGGACTGTCTATTGTAGAGAACCCGAAGCCCCGGAGCAAGGGAAAATACCGGAACTATGGGGAGTGGCAGAAAGAACGGAAAGGGCCGCTTTCGTATCAGGACCGGCTGCGCCTTGCCATTGATACTGCGCTGGCGGAGCGCCCCGCCGATCTGGACGAATTTCTCGGCCTGATGAAGCGGGCCGGATATGAAGTCAAGAAGGTTCGGGGCGGTGGTATCAGCTTCCGGCTGACCGGCCAGGGACAGGAACGCTTTACCCGTCTGCGGGCCTCTACGCTGGGGGACGGCTACGATCTGAAAGATGTTCTTGCCGCCATTGAGGGCAAAGAAAAACGCCCCGGACGCCCGGAGCGAAAAATCAGTCTGGCGGTGGATATTCAAGCAAAGCTGGCTGCCGGTAAGGGACCGGGCTACGAGCGGTGGGCGAAGGTGTTCAACATCAAGCAGATGGCCGCCGCCCTCGCCTATATACAGGACAACGGCCTGACTGATTATGAGCAGTTGGCGCAGAAAGCCACCGAGGCAACCGACCATTTCCATGTGCTTTCCGAGCAGATCAAGCAGACGGAGCAGGCCATGAAAACCAATGCCGGGCTAAAGGACGCAACGGTCCAATATGCCAAAACACGCCCGGTCTTTGAGCAGTACAAGGCTGCCAAGTACAGCCGGAAATTCCTTGCGGAGCATGAGGCGGATATTGAACTGTACCGGGCGGCACAGGCGGAAATGCGCCGTCTGCTGGGTGGGGCGAAGCTCCCGAAAATGAATGTGCTGAAGGAGGAAGGCCGCAAGCTGACGGCAAAGAAAAAACGCCTCTATGGTGAGTACCAAAAGGCGCGCCGGGATATGCAGGAGATCGTCACCATCAAGACAAATATTGATACTCTGCTGGGCTACACCGAGCCGGGCAGAAAGCAGGAAAAGGAGCGTTGAGGTTATGAAAACAAGGAGCAAAGCGACGCAAATACTTCGGGCCATGTTGGCCCGAAGATACGGGTTTGGGGCGAGCCCCAACAAGCAGCGTCCGGGCCTTTGTGGCCACGGAGGCATTGCTTGCCACTTAGCGGCACCCCTCAAAATAGCATAAAAAAACGGAGGCTCTTACTCCTGAACCTCCGTTTCTCTGGCTTTCTTGAGCCCTTCGGCTGTGGCCTCCATAACAACAAGCTCTTTCTCATTCATCGAGCTTAAAAGCACATCAATGTGCTTTCTGCAACTGTTCTCTCCACGCTGACCTTCTGTATAGAAAAACTGATCTACGGAAATGTCGAACAGAGTGACGAGTTTGAAAAACAGGTTGAAACTGGGGTGCTGGCCTTTGTTCTCAATGTTCATAATGGTGCGGTCAGTCTTGCCGACCAGCTCCGCCACATAGGCTTGCGTCCAGCCCTTTTCCTCTCTGGCTTGTTTCAAAGCGAGCCCGAGCCCATGAAAGTCAAACCTTCTTTCGTCTTGGTTCATTCTCATATCACCCTATATCATTGTACATTTCGGGTTGGAATATGAGAATGTAATGTAATTTGATGTGAAGTTCTATTTTATTTCTCCTTCATCAACTTGTATTGTTCGAGCAAAAGAACTACAATAGAACAGATGGAGGTGCGTTATGGATTATATGACTTTGAAAGAGGCAAGCGAAAAATGGGGCGTGACCCCTCGACGGGTAAACTACTATTGCGCCGGTGGCCGTATTCCCGGCGCTGTAAAGATGGCCGGTGTTTGGCTGATCCCCAAAAATGCAGAAAAGCCGTTGGATAAACGATGTAAAGAAAATAAATCTATGGGTGGTGATAATACATGAAACGAATTTTCTTTGTCGAAGATGATTTGAGCTTAATCAATGGACTATCCTTTGCAATTAAGAAACAGGGATATGAGATTGATATTGCCCGGACAAGTTCAGAAGCGGAAAATCTGTGGATGAATGGAAAATATGATTTAGTTATATTGGATGTATCTCTGCCAGATGGTTCCGGCTATGATCTATGTAAAAAAATCCGTCAGACTTCAAAGGTGCCGATTATCTTTTTGACCGCAGCAGATGAAGAAACGGATACTATTATGGGCCTTGACATAGGAGGCGACGATTATATTACAAAGCCTTTCAAATTGGCGGTATTTCTGTCAAGGGTCAATGCTCTGCTTCGCCGAAGTGAGAACTTCAATCAGGCTGATACAGAATTGAACTCAAATGGGATAAGAATACAACTACTAAAGCATGAAGTTTACAAAGACGCTGTTCTGATCGACTTGACGGCCAGTGAATATAAATTGCTGTGTCTGTTTATGGAAAACCCAAACATTGTCCTGTCATCGGAGCAAATTTTGAGCAGGCTTTGGGATTGTGAGGAAAACTATATTGACAACAGCACCCTGACAGTATATATCCGAAGATTACGCACTAAAATTGAGAATGACCCCGGCAATCCACAAAAAATCGTCACTGTTCGGCGTATTGGTTACAAATGGAATGTGACGGAATGAGGTATGCTATGCGAATACTGGCAAACCGAAAAATTAAACAGCTTTTCATCTGTATCCTGTTGATTGTCGTTGGTTTCTCGTCAATTTCCGTGGCTGCCGTCAGTCTGCAATGGAAGTTTGCAGCACTGTATGTATTGCTGTCTGCAATTTGAACCGCTCCAGTAAAAGTAGACAGTGAAAAAAGAAGGCCTCCTGTGGTAGAATAAAACTACTACAGGAGGTCTTTGCTATGCCCAGAAAATACAGCCACATTCAGGAACACGAGAAA
>NZ_NFHK01000073.1:0-7642 GCF_002161315.1 Faecalibacterium sp. An77 | reverse complement strand
GAGCGATCCATTCAGCAAGAGTGTACTAATAGATCGAGGGCTTGACCAGGTTGAAAGCACTTGTACTCTGATTGCAAACGCAGATTATTATTCAGTTCTGAAGGCACGTCCTTCTAAAAAGAGAATAGAGAGATTGTTCAGACGCAAATCTGAACAGCCGGTGTCGATGACGGTGAGGTCCCACCTGTTCCCATTCCGAACACAGAAGTTAAGCTCACTTGTGCCGAAGATAGTTGGCTGGACACGGCCTGTGAAAATAGGTAGATGCCGGCTTCTCTCATCCATCAGAATATTGAAACCGTATTCTGATGGTTTTTATATGGCCCGTTGGTCAAGCGGTTAAGACAGAGGCCTCTCACGCCTTTAACATCGGTTCGATTCCGGTACGGGTCACCATATGCACCTCTAGCTCAGTTGGTAGAGCAACTGACTCTTAATCAGTGGGCCCAGGGTTCGAGTCCCTGGAGGTGCACCAACAAAAAGACGCAAGATCGAAAGATTTTGCGTCTTTTCTTTTTACAAGCAAGGGGCTGCACATCTGTTTTTCCCCAGTGATGTTTGATGAAAACGGAAATTGCCTGGACAATGCGATTATAAAGGCCAACAACATTTTGGAAGATAACTTTGATTGAAAAGGTTGACATGGTTCCCATGAGAGCGTATCGGGAGCAGGAAACATGGGGAAAGGCCTGCCGAGAGCCTGCGGTGTATTCAGACTTGGTTCGTTTTGACGTGAAAAGCCATTTATACGAAGCAAATAAAATTCTGCTTAAAAGCAATGCACGCATTGAAAAGAGGGAATGAACATGGTAAAATCAGCAGAAGATAATGATTTGGAAGTGTTGGCAAATCTGGCGGCGTTACTATGGCAGAATCATTCGGTAGAAGACTTATTTCACGAGTTTTCAGGGATTATGTCTGATGGAGAATCTCGTTTTTTCTTAAAGTATGAAAAGAATATTCCGGTTGGTTTTGCACAATGTCAGTTGCGGCACGACTATGTAGAAGGCACAAGCACGACCCCGGTGGGATATTTAGAAGGAATTTTTGTTAAAGAAGGTTATCGCAATAAAGGATATGCCAAAGAACTATTGGATGCGTGCGAAACATGGGCAAAAAGAAATGGCTGCTATGAATTTGCCAGTGATTGTGAAATAGGTAACACCAGCAGTTTTTGCTTTCATAAAGCAATGAATTTTAAAGAAGTAAATCGTGTTATTTGTTTTACGAAAAGGCTGTGAAAATAAACATGAACAGCAAGGATTGAGGAAAGAATATGAGTGAGCTAAAACAAAATTATTGCGGCAGTTTGTGTACTGAAATGTACGAAATTTTACATGAAAAAGCACCACAGGATGAGCTGGACTTTTATCTTTCCTATGCCGAAAAAGGAAAAAAGATTTTAGAACCCTTATGTGGCAGTGGACGATTCCTTGTTCCCTTTATGGAGCGGGGCTTTGATATTTGCGGAGTGGATTTGTCAGGTGAAATGCTGGAAAAGCTAAAGCAAAAGGCTCCCGACGCAAGAATCGTGCAGGCAGATCTTTTAGACTATTCATCCGGCGAGAAGTATGACTATATTTTTATCTCCTCCGGTTCTGTGTCGCTGTTTACAGATATTGCCCTATGCAAGAAGATTCTGGCTAAACTAAAGGAAATGCTGGCTCCGGCAGGTAAGTTTGTGTTTGCTGTGGATACGATTGCTGATAGATGTGAGAACGACAGTGATTATAAAACGACTATTTCCGTAAAAACAGAACAGGGATTTGATCTGCTGTTGAGAAACAAGAATTACTACGACGAGGAAACCCAGACGCAGTTTTCTCCGGCAATTTATGAGCTGTACAATGGGACAAAGCTGTTGCAGAGTGAGCCGATGGACTTTCAAACCCATCTATACAAATTTGGCGAGGTGGAACACTACTTGAAAGAAATCGGATTTACAATCGTAAAAACCTATTCCTCGTTTGAAAAAGAAAGAGCTGTTGACGATCAGTGTGACATGTTCTTGTTTGAATGCAGCTTGGGATAATCGGGTTACGCAAATAATAAAATAATCAAGACATAACAGCCGTTGCAGAAACACAAAGTCTGCAACGGCTGTTTTCATTTTCGACAGCTCTATTCACTTTGAGCTTGTCCTTTGTGAACGTCGGCTCAAGCTTAGGCGTGGTGAGATTTCATGTTGTCTATCATCAGGATCGAATCACAGTTTATCCAGTATAAATCAGGCAGAGAGAAAGAACCGGCGGCGATGTGGTCGTGAAAGTGAACGTCCCAAAAGCGTCAAAAGAGAGATCGTCGGCAACAGGGGATTCAAGCATTTTTATTTTACAGGTTTATCTTTAACCACATGGTTTTTTACTCCAAAGCAAAAGTAAAGGATATGGAACAGCCATACTGCGCCAAGAATCGCGCAGGGAATGTAAAGGGATTTTTGAAACATGATCAGGAAGCCGAATAACATAAGGAGCGTGACGGTGACCATCACGCGAATTTTTGCTTTCCAGGTCATGCCCTGACCCTTTACATAGGTTTCCAGGTTGTTTTTATATAATTTTGTACCCTTAAACCAGCGGTCCAGTTTTTCAGAACTTTTGCCAAAGCAAAAGGCTGCCAACATCAAAAAAGGGAATGCCGGAAGCAAGGGCAAGACTACACCCAAAGCTCCTACTCCAAGGCCCAAAATACCGAAGGCGATGTAGATGATTTTTTTGCCAGTCATGTTTTGTGCATCCTTTCTTTTACGGTTAAGAGCATATGAGACATTGCCAGAACAGGATGATAGAGAAGCATCCTGGGACCAGAAAAGCGCATGATTTCCCGGATTTTTGTCCGCATTTCCAGGCGATAGCAGTGTACTTTGCAGTTTGAGCAGAACGTTTTGCTCTCCATAAATGGGCAGTGATTGGAGCGGTCTATGGCATAGGACAAAACTTCCCGGAAGTCTGGGCACAAATCAGACTGATGATGTTGCTTCTTGCAATAAAGTTGGATCATCTGGGAAACAATCCGCTTTTCCTGTTCCCGCTTATCCGCAATGGATTTCATGGTGATCGTCCTCTCTGTATCTAATGGTTAGCGTTAGCTAACAAAAAACCAGGAATAAATTGCCCTCATAAAAAGGGCAATTTATTTCAGCTCACACGGCCCTGTTCCACGCAATATTGCTGTTCTACGATTCCCATTGTAGATTGCCGGTGGGATACCAACACAATGGTCTGCTCTCCCTTTACCTGTTGCAACGACCGCAAAATAACAGCTTCGTTCAGACTGTCAAGATTGCTGGTGGGTTCATCCAACAACAGCAGTGGCGCCTGGTGCAAAAAAGCGCGGGCAAGTCCCAACCTTTGGCGTTCTCCGCCAGACAGGGAATCGCCCAGCTCGGCTACCGGCGTATCGTATCCCTGGGGAAGGGAAACAATAAAGTCGTGTACCGATGCTTTGCGGCATGCCTCCTCCAGCTCTGCCTGGGTGGCATCCAGCTTGGCAATTCTCAGGTTGTTGGCGATGGTGTCGTGAAACAGATAGGTTTCCTGGGTGACATAGCTTTCCATATTGCGGAGGTTTTCCGTGTTGATATTCTGAATGGGTCGATCTGAGATACGGATTTCCCCTTGCTCTGCTTGCCAGAAGCGCATGAGCAGCTTGAGCAGGGTGGACTTTCCGCTGCCGCTTCGGCCCAAAATCCCAACGATTTTTCCCTTAGGAATATCCAGATCCATGTGGGACAGGATCTCTTCCTCATCATAGGAAAAACTGAGATCGCTTACGGCAGCCCCGTCAAAGGCAACTGGCGCATAGCCGCGGACATCTTCTACCACCGGCTGTTCCTCCAAAAGATCCAGTACCCGGTTGCCCGCAGCAAAGGTATTCTGCAGGGTAGAACCCAGAGCGGCCAGGGCAACGCTGGGGCCAAAGGAACTCATCAAGGTGAGGGTGGCAATAAGGGCGGCCGAAAAGCCGCAGAGCGTGGCTGCCGCATACAGCATGATAAAATCGAACAGCAGGATCACGGTGTTGGTGATTGCGCTGTTGCGGCCAGAGATTCGCTTGGCCTTTTCCTCCTGCCGGGACAGCTGTGCACCTCGCTGTTCCAGTTCTTGCCGGCGAGTCTGGCCCTGTCCGTATTGCAGGGTCTCGGAGAGACCGCGCAGACTGTCCAGCACAAAGCCGGAGAGCTGGCCGCTTTGGCTGCGGACCTGCTGCCCCACATCTCCACTCCAGCGGGAGGTCAGCCAGGGAATGAGAATTCCCACTATGCCGTGGGCGAGAAGCGCAAGGACGCCCAGGGCCGGGCGATAGCTCCACAAAAATGCAGTGACCAGCGCTGTGTACAACGCTGCAATGCAGATGGGGGAGATGGTGTGGGCGTAGAACACCTCAAGCAGTTCAATGTCCGAGGTGATGACGCTGATGAGGTTTCCCTTGTTCTTGCCTTCAAGCTTGGCGGGACACAAGCGGCGCAGGGCAGCAAAGACCTGATCCCGCAGCAAGGCCAACAGCTTGAAGGCAATAAAATGGTTGCAGGTCTGTTCACCATAGCGCAGTGCGCCCCGCAGCAGGGCACAAAGGCCGATCAGCAGGAACAACATGGGCAGGGAGAGATGTTGTTCCACACCCAGAGCGTTCAATAGGGCAAAGCCGCCAAACACGGTGATAGCTGTGGCACAAAGGTGCCCCAGAAGCCCCAAAACGACAGCCAAACTCATATATCCGGTCAGAGGTCTTACCAAACCGACCAGCTTCGTCATGACCTGAATCCCGGATCGCTTCATCTTGCAGCCACCTTTCCGTAAGTTTCCAGTTGTTGCTGGGCGTTCCACAGACGGGCATACTCGCCATGCTGGGAAATCAGCGCCTCATGAGTGCCTTGCTCGGCAATAACGCCTTGCCGAAGCACATAAATCGGATGGGCACCGGCCACATTGGCCAGCCGGTGGGAAATCAAAATGACCGTTTTATTCCGGGCGAGCCTTTTGATTTGTTCCATAATGGCATTTTCACTTTCTATGTCGATGTTGGAAGTGGCTTCGTCAAAAATGTAGATGGGTGTGTCATGGAGCAGTGCCCGGGCAACTGCCAGACGCTGGCGCTGCCCGCCTGAAAAATTGACGCCGTTCTCCTCCAGCTCTGTGTCCAATCCCTGCTACGCGCGCAGGAAATCCGCCAGCTTTACCTGCTCCAGGACACGCCAGAAATCGGCATCGGTGGCCTCCGGGCTGCCCATTTTCAGGGTATCTCTGACAGTGCCGCGGAACAGATAGCTTTGATGGCCTACGTAGGTGATATTGGCTGTCAGAGCGTCCTCCGCGATGTCAAGGATGGAGATTCCGCCGATGGTAAGTTCTCCCTGAAATCCGCGTATCCGCCCCATGAGAATGGCGGCAAGGGTGGATTTGCCGCATCCGCTCTCGCCGACCAGCGCCACAAAACGACCAGGCGGAACGGAAAAATCAATTCCGCGCAGGATCTCCCGATCGGACTCATAGCCAAACCGCAGGCCTTTGCAAACCACGGTACAATCCTTGGGGAAGGTATGGGTTCCAGTCTGCGCATCGGGGAGATCCAGCAGAGCAAAGAGTTTATCTGCTGCCGCCATGCCGTTCATGGCGATGTGAAAATAGGAACCCAATAGGCGCATGGGCAGGAAAAATTCGGCCGCCAGGAGGATGACCAACAGCGCTCCGAACAGGGACAGGCTCCCGGTATGGAACTGCCACACGGCCAGAACAATCCCCAGTGCAGCGCCGCCGTAGGCGATAAGATCCGTGACAATGATGGAGTTCAGCTGCATGGAAAGAACTTTCATGGTAATTTTGCGGAAGCGTTCAGACTGCTCGTTCATCTTCTGATGTTGGTGGGCATCCGCTTGATAAATTTTAAGAGTTGTAAGCCCCTGCAGGTTTTCCAAAAACGAATCGCCCAGGGAGGTGTACTCACCCCAGTATTTCCCCAGGAGTTTCTTGGCAAAACGCTGTACTGCCACAATGGTCATGGGGATCAGGGGGACGCAGAGAAATAAAAGAACCGCACAGGGCAGACTAACAAAGCTCAAAACCACAAACAACGTTAAGGGCGCAAGAATTGAGTAGCACAGCTGAGGCAGATAGGACCCGAAATACACCTCCAACTGATCTACACCTTCTACCGCCAGCTGAACTACCTCAGAGGTTCGGGCTTTTTGCTGATACGCCAGGCCCAGGCGCAATAGTTTCTCATAAATCATGGTGCGCAGCAGTTGCTTTACCTGCTGCGCGGCGTGGTGACTTACCCGGCTTGCCAGAGACGTGCATGCGTACCGTATGGCCAAGGCAGACAGCAGGACCCAAATCGAGTTTTGCCACACCGCCAGGTCGGCCCCGGCGGAAAGCTGACTTAGAAAAAGGGAAATTCCGAACATCAATACAATGTTGCAAAGCAAAGAAATCCACTGGAAAAACACCTGTGCCGACACATATTTTTTGCTCTTGCCCATGATGTGCATCAGCCGCTTATTGATCATCACTTCAAACCTCACGTTGTTAGCTATAGCTAACTTCCGACCGTAATAATAAGCTAACCACAGCATGGTTAGCTCAGCCTAACGATTGGTATGGTAGCAGAAATTCATGGCTGCGTCAATACATCGATTTTCATAATGAGAGCAGACGACCACAAAAGCGAAACCGCCCTGAGGGATTGGATGATGCGGCGGAAGATGGATTTTCCGAACATTTGCACAATCCAGCGAGCGAGAGACTGAACTGGTGTTCGGTGAAACTTGATCTTCTATAGCATCGAAACATTCGATGCTATAGAAGATTGCACCCCAAAGCAGGAGCTCATTCCATCCAGTGAATCCAGTCGGCGGCAAACAGGTTCTCTTTTAGGCACACAAAGTAGAAAGCTCCGCTCATAGGCGTTTCTGCCAGATTAAACCGGGCCAGCACCCCGGAATCCAATTCTTTGGATACGGCTGCCTCATATAGAAACGAGATCCCCAGACCATCCGCAACCAGAGATTTGATGGTAGAAAAATCGCTGATGGTTGTTGTTTTGGAAAAGCGATTCAGGGTGCGGTTGTGGCGGCGCAAGGCGTCTTCAAAAATGGTTCGAGTGCCCGAGCCGGGCTCTCGGATTAGAATGCGCTCTGCATCCAGTTCCTCTATAGCCACCGTTCTGCCTGCAAAATGATGATCTGACGAACATACTCCGAAAAAGGGTTCCTTTCGGTACAAAGTCGCATCGTACCGGCTGCGATCGAAAAAACCTTCCAACAGCACGAAATCCAGCCGGCCGGACTCCAAAGACCGCAGCAGTGTCTGGGTATTGTCTACCGTTAGGGAGAAATTGGCCTCGGGATGTTCCTGCAAAAAGCGTTTCACCTGCGGCGCAATCACGAACTCTCCAATGGTTTTGGAGGCTCCCACCCGCAGAGAAACCGGAGAAGGGGATTTCATGGCTTCTTCTGCCTTGCGGCTGTTGTAAGCCAGGGAACGGGTATACTCAAGCAGCTTCAGACCCGCCTCTGTCAGCCGCAAGATTTTGCCCTCATAGATAAAGAGCCGGCAGCCATAGTGATCTTCCAGGTAGTGAATGTGGTGGGTTACTGCGGGCTGAGTGAGGCAAAGCCGCTCCGCAGCCCGGGTATAATTCATGG
>NZ_NFHK01000072.1:0-8410 GCF_002161315.1 Faecalibacterium sp. An77 | reverse complement strand
CTGACTTTTTAGAGGATTGAGATTTATCATTCTTTTTCGCTTCGCTCAAATTACTTCATGCTAAAGCTTTTTTACTCTCCCCAGCAGAGCTGGGGGTTCTTATATCGCTGAAGCATACAGTCATGACCCCCGGCAAAGCCGGGGGCTTGAGTAAGCCCTAGAAGGGCATTATACCGGCAAGCCTCTCAAGAGGCACTGAATGATTCGTCTCTTGCATCACTCGCACTGCAACCCGTAAACGGGCTGCAAATCCTCAAACACTGACTTTTTAGAGGATTGAGATTTATCATTCTTTTTCGCTTCGCTCAAATTACTTCATGCTAAAGCTTTTTTACTCTCCCCAGCAGAGCTGGGGGTTCTTATATCGCTGAAGCATACAATAGAAAAAGCAGCTCCGCCGCCGGGTTTCTTGGCCCGGGACGGAGCTGCTTTGTTTATGGTTACTTTTTCATCTGTTCGCGGTGATACTGGAGGGTGTAGAGCTGGTAATAGCGACCCCGCTTCTCCAGCAGTTCCTGGTGATTTCCCTGCTCGATGATCCGGCCATGAGACAGCACCACAATGTTGTCGGCATGCTGGATGGTGGACAGGCGGTGTGCCACGATGAGCATGGTTCCCACCGACCGCATCTTTTCCAGGGAGTCCTGGATCAGCTGTTCGGTCTCAGTGTCGATGTTGGCGGTGGCCTCGTCCAGAATCATGACCGAGGGCTCGTGAAGAATGGTCCGGGCAAAGGAGATCAGCTGGCGCTGGCCCGCTGAGAAGTTATTGCCCCGCTCCCGCACCGGCTCATCCAGGCCGCCGTCCAGCTTCTGGATAAAGTGGTCCGCATTCACATAGCGGCAGACCTCCATAATCCGCTCATCGGGAACGTCCTCCATCCGCAGCACAATATTGCTCCGGATGGTGCCCGAGAACAGGAACACATCCTGCAGCATCTGGCCGAAGTGGCGGCGGATGCAGGAAATCTTGATCTTGCGGATATCCACCCCGTCGATCAGGATTTGTCCCCGCTGGAACTCATAATTGCGGCAGATCAGGGAGAGGATGGTGGTTTTGCCCGAGCCGGTGGAGCCCACAAAGGCCACCGTCTGCCGGGGTTCCACATGGAAGGAAACACCCTTCAGCACCCACTCTCCGGGGATATAGCTGAACCACACATCCCGGAACTCAATTTCTCCCTTGATCTCGGGCAGGTCGATGGCGTCGGGGGCGTCGGTCATCACCGGCTGCAGGTCCAGAATCGAGAATACCTTCTCGGAGGAAGCCATGGCCGACTGCAGCCAGTTGAACTGTTCGGCCAGGTTCTGGATGGGGTTATAGAACTTGGAGATATACATATAAAAGGTGACAATGGTGCCGCCGGAAATGGTCTGTCCCAGGAAGGACACCCCGTCCAGATACCCCATGCCGCCCAGATAGAACAGGCACAGCACCGAGCTGACGTACAGCATATACACCAGCGGGCGGAACACGCCGAACACAAAGATTTCGTCCCGCTTGGCCTTGCCCAGCGCCTCGCTGCGGCGGCGGAAATCCTCCATCCGGGCATCCTCCCGGCCGAAAATCTGGGTGATTTTGATGCCCGACAGGTTTTCGGACAGATAGGTGTTGATGTCGGTGGTGCAGTCCTTGACCCGCCGGTAAGCCCGGCGGGAGAACTTGCGGAAAATGACGGTGAACAGCACGATGAAGGGCACAAAGCAGAGGATCATCAGGGTCAGCTCATAGTTGACCATCAGCATGGCCCCCAGGATGCCCAGAATCACAAAACAGTTCTTCGCCAGGTTGACCAGAAGGTTGGTGAACATCATCGAGATGGCGTTGGTATCGTTGGTCACGCGGGTCACCAGTTTGCCCACCGGGATCTCGTTCAGCTGTTCATGGGCCAGGGATTCAATGTGGGTGAACAGGTCCTCCCGCAGGTCCGAAATAATCCGCTGGCCGGCCTTCTGGAGGATCACTGCCTGGAAATAGGAGCTCACCATGGAAAAGACCAGGATGCCCGCATAGGCCGCCACCATCCAAAAGAGAGCGTCCAGGGTGAAGTCCCCCACCAGCATCTCCTCCACGGCGCCCACAATCAGCGGGGAAACAATATCGTAGACGATGGAGAACAGCATCAGCAGGCCGGCCGCGATGAAACTGCCCAGATAGGGCCGGGCGTAATGGGCCAGGCGGCGGACGATTTCGCCGTCCGAGATGTTCCGCTCAAAGCCCATGGAGGTCTTTTTGTCCTTGACGGTGGCATAGGCCACAATCAGAAGAACCGACACGGTGCCGATGATTCCCCCGGCCAAAACAAGCGGGTTCAGCTCAGTCATGGTTTCCACCTCCCAGCTCATCTTCCAGCCGCTGCAGGTCCACCATCTTGCGGTATTCCTCACAGCGTTCGTACAGGGCCTCATGGCTGCCCACATCCACCACGCAGCCGTCGTCAATAAAGACAATCTTGTCCATCCGCTCCACGGTGGAGATGCGGTGGGCAATCAGGATGGTGGTCTTCCCTGCCCGTTCGGCGTTCAGGTTGTCCAGAATCACCTTCTCGGTGCGGGTGTCCACCGCCGAGACCGAGTCGTCCAGAATCAGGACGGGTGCGTCCAGCAGCAGGGCCCGGGCAATGGAAATGCGCTGTTTCTGGCCGCCCGACACCGTCACGCCGCGCTCACCCAGAACGGTATTGTAGCCCTCTTTGAAGGCGGCCACGTTGTCGTGGACGTCGGCCATCCGGGCCGCACGCTCGATCTGGGCCGGGTCGGCGGCATCCAGACCGAAGGCGATGTTATGGGAGATGGTGTCCGAGAACAGGAAATTGTCCTGGGGCACATAGGCGCAGGCCGAGCGCACCGAGCGGATGGACAGGGTGTTGACGTCCTGGCCGTCCATGAACAGGGTGCCGTCCGGCACATTGTAAATCCGCAGAATCAGATCCACCAGGGCGGTTTTGCCGGCGCCGGTCTTGCCCACAATGCCCACCCGCTCTCCGCTGTGGATGGTGAAAGAGATGTCCTTCAGCACATCGTATTCCCCGTCAGGGTAGCGGAAGGTCAGGTGCCGGAAGGCGATTTCGCCCTTGGGGTCGGTCAGCTCGTGGACGCCGGGACGGTCGGCCACATCCACCGGTGCGTCCAGCAGCTCGGTGATCCGGTTCAGAGAGGCCTTGCCGCGGGAGGTCTTTTCAATCAGCATGGAAACGGCCATGATGGGCCAGACAATGGCCGAAAAGTAGCCGATGTATTCCACCAGCTGGCCCGCATTGAACTGTCCCACATAGACCAGATAGCCGCCGTAGCCCAGAATGACGCAGGTCACCGACTCCACAAACAGGGTAACCAGGATGTTCAGCAGGGTGGAAATCCGGGTATAGATGACGTTGATTTTCTCGTTTTCACGGTTGAGCTTGCGGAAGGCCATCAGCTCCTTGGTCTCCTTGACAAAGGCTTTGACCACCGCGATGCCCGAGAAATTCTCCTGGGCGAAGTCGGACAGGTCCGAGAAGGCCTGCTGGCGCTCCTCCCACCGGCGGGTCATCACCCGCCCCACAATGCTGCCCACCAGGAACATCAGAAAGGCCGGGATCATGGCCATCATGGTCAGGGACCGGTCCATCTGCCACATCTTAATAAAGGCCAGCAGGCCCAGGAACAGCGCATCGCAGAACATCAGCACGCCGTCGCCGAAACACTCCTGAATGGTGTCCAGGTCGTTGGTGTAGAGGCTCATAAGGTTGCCCACCTTGTTCACCTGGTAATAGGCCTGGGACAAATCCTTGCTGTGGTCAAACATCCGGTTGCGCAGGTCGGTCTCCACCCGGATGGCCGCCCCGAAAAAGCAAATGCGCCACAAAAAGCGGCCGATGATCAGCGAGACAATGATTCCGATCATGGGCAGGCAGATATTCTGCATCAGAACCTCTTTGGTGAAAGGCGTCGGCACCCCCTCCACCAGCACCGAGCCGCTGTTGATGCCGTTGATGAGCATCCGGTACAGCTCCGGGATAATCAGCTGCATGTAATCCACCAGGATCAGCGCCGCCACACCCAGCAGCAAAGTGGGCGCATGCTTCCAATAATAGCGGTTGATATACTTGCCAAAGATCAAGCTTGATTCCTCCTTGTCCTGCCAGGCAAAAAGCCTGTTTTTTCTTTCCATTTTGCCGCATGTCTTATCAGTATATCCCGACAGAACAGGCTTTGTCAACCGGGGTTTGCACTTTGCTCAACCAAGCCCAAAACCGCCCTTGAGAGCGCCGCTCTTTCTGCCGCAGACACAACAAAAAAACCTGTTCCCGACTTGATATCAGGAACAGGTTTTCTTGATGGAGCGGCCGACGAGGCTCGAACTCGCTACCTCCACCTTGGCAAGGTGGCGCTCTACCAGATGAGCTACGGCCGCATAATGGTGCCTCCGATCGGAATCGAACCAATGACACGGGGATTTTCAGTCCCCTGCTCTACCAACTGAGCTACAGAGGCATAATGGCGACCCGGATCGGGCTCGAACCGACGACCCCCAGCGTGACAGGCTGGTGCTCTAACCAACTGAGCTACCGGGCCACATGGTGGAAGTTAACGGGCTCGAACCGCTGACCCTCTGCTTGTAAGGCAGATGCTCTCCCAGCTGAGCTAAACTTCCACAGAATGGAGCGGCCGACGAGGCTCGAACTCGCTACCTCCACCTTGGCAAGGTGGCGCTCTACCAGATGAGCTACGGCCGCTTATTTCATGTGGTATGCCGCCGTAGGACCGGCGACGAAAGCTATTATACTCAAAACCCCCGCACTTGTCAACCACTAATTTTGCATTTTTTGCAAAATACAGTTTGCATTGCATTATTTCCCTAAAAATTGTATAATGAATACTGTTATGGCGGCAGAGGGGTCAGCCCTCTGCTGCGGGAAAGGAACAATAAGTATATAAAGGAGTTATCGCCATGTACCGGATCATCCAAAAGGTCGTGCTGAACCCCACGGTGACCAAAATGGTCATCGAAGCGCCCCTGATCGCGCAGAAGGCGCAGCCGGGTCAGTTTATCATCATCCGTCCCTTTGAGGACAGCGAGCGCATTCCCCTGACCATCGCCGGCTATGACCGACAGGCAGGTACGGTAGACATCATCTTCCAGATTGTGGGCGGCACCACCATGGAGCTGAACACCCTGAACGAAGGCGACAGTGTCCACGATTTCGTGGGCCCCCTGGGCCGCGCCACCGAGACCGAAGGCCTGAAGAAGGTCTGCGTGGTGGGCGGCGGCGTCGGCTGCGCCATCGCGCTGCCGGTGGCCCGCAAGCTGCACGAGCAGGGCTGTGTGGTCCACAGCGTGGTGGGCTTCCGCTCCAAGGACCTGCTGATCCTGGAGGATGAGTTCACTGCATGCAGCGACATCCTGAAGGTGATGACCGACGACGGCAGCTACGGCACCAAGGGTGTCGTCACCGCCGCTCTGGAGGAGCTGATTGCCGCCGGCAACCAGTACGACGAAGTCATCACCATCGGTCCCCTGATCATGATGAAATTCGTGGTCAAGACCTGCCAGAAGTACGGCATCAAGAGCGTTGTTTCCATGAACCCCATCATGATTGACGGCACCGGCATGTGCGGCGGCTGCCGCCTGACCGTGGGCGGCAAGACCAAGTTCGCCTGCGTGGACGGCCCCGACTTTGACGGAGACCTGGTGGATTTTGACGAGGCGATGGCCCGCGGCTCCATGTACCGGCCCTTTGAGACCCATGCCCGCGAAAAGGCCTGTAATCTGCTGCAGATGGAGGTAAAGTAATCATGGCTTTCAATATGGACCCCAAAAAGTGCCCCATGCCCACCCAGGACCCCAACGTCCGCAACAAGAACTTCAACGAGGTGGCCCTGGGCTACACCGCCGAGATGGCCGTCAATGAGGCCAAGCGCTGCATCCACTGCAAGAACAAGCCCTGTGTGGAGGGCTGCCCCGTGGGCATCAAGATCCCCGATTTCATTGCCCAGGTGGCCGAGGGCAACTTTGAAGCCGCCTATCAGATCATCAGTGAGGACTCTTCCCTGCCCGCCGTCTGCGGCCGCGTCTGCCCCCAGGAGAGCCAGTGCGAGGGCCGCTGCACCCGCGGCATCAAGAACGAGGCCGTGGGCATCGGCCGCCTGGAGCGCTTTGTGGCCGACTGGCATCGCGAGAACGTCCACACCGATCCGGTGGTTCCCGCTCCCAACGGCCACAAGGTGGCTGTGATTGGCGCAGGCCCTGCCGGCCTGACTGCTGCCGGCGACCTGGCCAAGATGGGCTACAAGGTCACCGTCTATGAGGCTCTGCACGTGGCAGGCGGCGTCCTGATGTATGGCATCCCCGAGTTCCGTCTGCCCAAGGCCATTGTCCAGCAGGAAATCGACGGCCTGAAGGCCACCGGCGTGGACTTTGAGTGCAACATGGTCATCGGCAAGGTGCTGACCGTTGACGAGCTGATGGGTCAGTACGGCTACGAGGCCGTGTTTATCGGTTCCGGCGCCGGCCTGCCCCGGTTCATGGGCATCCCCGGCGAGAGCCTCAAGGGCGTCTACTCCGCCAACGAGTTCCTGACCCGCTCCAACCTGATGAAGGCCTATCGGCCCGACAGCAAGACCCCCATTTATGTGGGCAAGTCGGTGGCTGTCGTAGGCGGCGGCAATGTGGCCATGGATGCCGCCCGCAGCGCTCTGCGTCTGGGCGCTGAGAAGGTCTACATCGTCTATCGCCGCGGCATGGAGGAGCTCCCCGCCCGCAAGGAGGAGATCGAGCACGCCGAGGAGGAGGGCATCATCTTCAAGACCCTCACCAACCCCGTGGAGATTCTGGCCGACGACAACGGCTTTGTCCGGGCCATCACCTGCATCCAGATGGAGCTGGGCGAACCTGACGCTTCCGGCCGCCGCCGTCCTGTGGAGATCCCGGGCAGCGAGTTCACTCTGGAGATGGACACCGTCATCATGAGCCTGGGCACCAGCCCCAACCCTCTGCTCCGCTCCACCACCCCCGGCCTGGAGACCAACAAGCATGGCTGCATTGTCACCGGCGGCGAGGCCGGCGACACCAGCCGTGAGGGCGTCTATGCCGGCGGCGACGCCGTCACCGGCGCTGCTACCGTCATCAAGGCCATGGGCGCCGGCAAGGCTGCCGCCAAGGCCATCGACGAGTACATCAAGTCCAAGGCCAACGCCTAAACTCTAACATCATTTTGCTTTGCAAGTCCCCTGCACCTTAGCCGGTGCGGGGGATTTTTTGTGTCTCCCAGATTTGCCGGTCTTAGACTGAAAGAGGGAGAACCAATTTCCCAAAAGAGAAAAATTTGTCTCATTCCCATTGACACCCAGCCCAAAAAGAGATATATTTATCTCACAAGGATAGAAATACATCTCTTTTGGAGGCGTTCTTATGAAAAAGCAAACCATTCTTCGGATCGTCCTGCCCGGGCTGGTGTGCGCCGGCGTCATGGCAGCTTCCAGCTGGTACGCCATCTGCTGCAACGACGGACGACTGGTCAAGCCCATGGATTTTTCCACCTACGTCTTTTCTCCCAAAGACCTGCCCATGCTGTTGTCTCTGGGCCTGGTTCTCCTGTACGCCGCCTATCTGGTGGTGCTGTGGGTGCGGGCTTTCATGAGCCAGCGGCGCAGTCCGGCCGCTTCGCAGTTTACCCGGACGGTATCGCCCAAGCTGGGTTTTCTGGGTCTGCTGGGCTTTTTGGGATTCAGCGGGTTTTGGACCTATCAGCGCAGCGGAAGCATGTTCCCCTTTGTCTTTTTCATCTTCTTTGGGTTCTTCGGGTTCTTCTATGAAGGCAAAATGTCCCATACCCTGATGGACGAGCGCTACAAGGAAAACTGGATGCGGGCGCATTTCAACGCCAACCAGACCGCGCTGAAAATCATCTTTGTGGCCACCATTCTCCTGGGCCAGGGCGCCCTTGGGGGCAGCCTGGCCCGCACCTTCATGTTCTACATCATCGCCGTGACCCTGGCTCTGGCGCTGGGAATCTTCCTCGGGGAATATCTGCTCTACCGCTACGACCACGACGAGCAGCCCGATGAAAGCAAGGGCTGACCATGCCGGATTTTGTCTGCCATCTCAAACAGTACCGCCTGGCCAAAGGCCTCACCCAGGAGCAGCTGGCCGCCCAGGTTGGGGTGCGCCGCGAAACCATTATGCGGCTGGAAAAAGCCCAGTACAACCCCTCCCTCAAGCTGGCGGTGGACATCGCCCGGGCGGTGGAAGCCCCCATTGAGGACATTTTCCAGTTCGATTGACCCAAAAAAGCCGCCCGGCTCCCTCTGAGTGAACTGCACCCCATTTGTTAGACAGTATGGTATACTGGATAACAAGTGGGGTGTTTTATTATGCCAAAAGGAATACCGAACAAACGCTACACGCCGGAATTTAAGCAACTGGTAGT
>NZ_NFHK01000071.1:0-8443 GCF_002161315.1 Faecalibacterium sp. An77 | reverse complement strand
GAGCGATCCATTCAGCAAGAGTGTACTAATAGATCGAGGGCTTGACCAGGTTGAAAGCACTTGTACTCTGATTGCAAACGCAGATTATTATTCAGTTCTGAAGGCACGTCCTTCTAAAAGAGAATAGAGAGATTGTTCAGACGCAAAACTCTGAACAGCCGGTGTCGATGACGGTGAGGTCCCACCTGTTCCCATTCCGAACACAGAAGTTAAGCTCACTTGTGCCGAAGATAGTTGGCTGGACACGGCCTGTGAAAATAGGTAGGTGCCGGCTTCTCTACAAAACCCCTGAGGATAAATCCTCGGGGGTTTTCTCTTGTTGTTTTTTTCACACGGAAGAAGCTGCGGAAAAGAAATAAAAGGACAAATTCGGGCACAAATAAAATAGACCGCCGGCAGGAAATCGGACGGAAAAATTCAATAAAAAGGTCCCCGCTTTTCCGTGACAGGAGAGGCGGGGACCTGCTGTTTTATTCGCCGGTAAAGCTGTCGCCGTCCGGGGGCAGCTCGGCGGTGGTCTCTGCGGATTCGGGAACCGCTGTGCGGGGCACGCCGCGATAGACCAGGGCCTGTTCCAGTACTTCGGCGCAGACCGGGGCCGCAATGGTGCCGCCGGCAGTGGTCCAGCTGTGGGGCTCGTCAATGCAGATCAGACAGAGCATCTGGGGATCGTTGATGGGGGCCACTGCCACAAAAGAGGCGATGCGGGCTTTGGGGTCGTCGCTGTCCAGCTTTTGGCTGGTACCGCTCTTGCCGCCCACCCGGTACCCTGCAATCTGGGCATTCTGGCCGCCGCCGCTGGTGACCACGGCCTCCATCATCTGGCACATAATGGCTGAGGTCTCGGGCTTGATGACCTGGCGGGTGCAGTTGGGCTGGGTTTGGCTCACGACAGAACCGTCGGCGCTGCGGATTTCCGATACCACATAGGGCCGCATCAGCCGCCCGCCGTTGACAATGGCGGCCACCGCTGCCGCCATCCCGATGTAGCTCACCTTGCTGCTCTGGCCGAAGGAACAGGAGGCCAGCTCCACAGGGCCCATCCGGTCGGCGGTGTAATAGAGGCTTTTGGTGGGTTCTGCGGGCAGATCAATGCCGGTGGCGCCCCGCAGTCCGAAGGCGGCAAAATAGTCGCAGAAGGCCTCTTTTCCCAGACGGGCGCCAATTTGGATGAAACTCTGGTTGCAGGAGTTCATTAGGGCTTCGGTGACGGTCTGGACTCCGTGCCGCCGCCGGTTGGCGCAGTGAAACCGTGTCCCGGATACCGAGATGGATTCCCCGCAGACAAAGGTGTCGGTGGGGGCGATGGCGCCTGCGTCCAGGGCCGCCGCGCAGGTGATGAGCTTGAAGACGCTGCCCGGCTCGTACAGGTCGCTGACCGCTTTGTTGCGCCATTGGGTCTGCTGGGCCAGCTGCAGGGCGGCGCTGCGCTCCTCGCCGGTGAGGGCGTCCACAGCGGCCCGGGCGGTGTCGTCGTAGATGATCCGGGGCTGGTTGGGATCGTAGGCGGGGGTGGTGGCCATGGCCAGCACGGCCCCCGTGTTGACGTCCAGAACGATCCCCACCCCGCGGGCGGCGGCGCTGTGCTCCTGCACCGCGTAGCCCAGGGCGTTTTCCAGATAGCGCTGGATGTTGGAGTCAATGGTCAGCACCAGTGAATCCCCCTCCACAGGGGGCTGCTCCACGGCATAGCTCTGTTCCAGGGTGTAGCCCCAGGCGTTCACCGCCGTCAGAACCAGGCCGTTTTCCCCGGTGAGAACCTGGTCGTATTCCAGCTCCAGCCCCGAAACGCCGGCGTTGTCCACGTTGGTAAAACCCAGCACCGAGGCCAAAAATGTCCCCTCAGGATACCAGCGCTTGGTGTCCTGGTTGATGCGGATGCCGGTGACTCCGTTGTCCTCGCAGAAGGTCCGGACGGCGTCGGCGGTGTCCCGGTCCACACGGTACCGCAAAAGGCAGTCGTTGGAGGAGCGGTCGCTGAATTTTTCCAGTAAATCCGCCGCATCCAGGTCCAGAATGTGGCCCAGAGACTGGGCGGCCAGCTCCAGTTTGTCCTCCGGCATCTCCCGGGGAGAGGCCCGCAGGGTCCAGCAGCTGGCGTTGGAAGCCAGCACCATCCCGTCGGCGCTGTAGATTTTGCCCCGGTCGGCGGGGACCACCGTGTCCTGCAGCTGCTGGCCCAAGGCCCGCTGGGTGTACCAGTCCTCGCTGACCAGTTGGAGCCAGGCCAGCCGTGCGGCCAGGCCGGTGAAACAGATGGCGCAGAATACCCCCGCCACCAACCGGGCCCGCAGGCGGAAACTGCGGTCGGGCAGGCTGCGCTCTTGGGGCTGCGGCATAAAAATCCCCCCTTTTCCCTCTACTATATGCGGCGCATTGCCGCCGGCATGACTAAGCCGGGGCGGCTCTGCGTACAATATCCTGGAAGGGAGGCGGTGCGCTTTGGCAGAAGATGCAACGGCACGGTGGAACCCCACGGCCTTGGCCAAGCGGCGGGGACTGACAACCTCATATCCTCTGGACCTGCCGTTTCTGGTGCTGGTGCTGACTCTGGTAGGGTTCGGGCTGGTGATGCTGTTCAGCGCCAGCTATGCAGTGGCCCTCTACCGGCGCGGGGATGCCTATGCCTACATCCGGCCCCAGCTGCTGTATGCGGCGCTGGGCCTGATCGCCATGTGGCTGGCCAGCCGGGTGGATTACCATATCTATCACAAGCTGGCCTGGCCGGTGCTGGGGGTGTCCCTGGTGCTGCTGGTGCTGGTTTTGTTCATGCCGGAATACAACGGCTGCAAGCGCTGGCTGGTGATCCCCGGGGTGGGAACATTACAGCCCAGCGAAATCGCAAAGTTCGCGGTGGTGCTGGCTTTTTCCCATATTATTTCCCTCAATGCCAGCCGAATGAAAAGCTTTTCGGTGGGGGTGCTGCCCTTTGGCCTGGTGCTGGGGATGGTGGCGGTATTGATGCTGCTGGAACCCCACCTGTCGGGCACCCTGCTGATTCTGGGCATTGGGGCGGTGCTGATGTTTGTGGGCGGCACCGGGATGAAATGGTTTATCCTGGCGGGGGCCGGGGCGGTGGGCGCCGTGGGCGCGGCAGTGGCCGTCATGCCCGACCTGGTGCCCTATGCCGCCAGCCGTCTGGCCTCCTGGCTGGACCCCTTTGCCGACCCGCTGGGGGATGGCCATCAGACCATTCAAAGCCTGTATGCCATCGGCTCGGGCGGGGCCACCGGCCTGGGTCTGGGCAACAGCCGCCAGAAACATATGTTTGTGCCGGAACCCCAGAACGACTTTATCTTTTCCATTGTCTGCGAGGAGCTGGGCTTTGTGGGGGCGCTGGCGGTGGTGACCCTCTTTGTTCTTTTGCTGCTGCGGGGCATCACCCTGGCCGTCCACGCCCCCGACCGGTTCGGCGGTCTGCTGGTGGTGGGCTTTGTAGTCCAGGTGACCATGCAGGCGGCTCTGAACATTGCGGTGGTCACCAACACCATCCCCAACACCGGCATCAGCCTTCCCTTTTTCTCCTCCGGCGGCACCAGTCTGATGATGCTTCTGGGGGAGATGGGGATTGTCCTGTCGGTGTCCCGGCAGGAGAGTTAGAAGGCGACTTTTTTGGACAAATTCCGCGGGTAATTCCCCCGGTGGTTTTCCGGGATACAATCGAGGCTCTTTTCTCACACCAAACCCCCGTTTTGCATACCGTAGGGTATCTTTTGCGAAACGGGGGTATTCTTATGGGCAGAACGATGACGGTGCAGGGCGGGCGCTCTTTGTATGGGACGGTGGAGGTTCCTGCGGCCAAGAACAGCGTGCTGCCTTTGCTGGCGGCCAGCCTCCTGTGCGGCGGGCCGGTGCGGCTGGAACAGGTGCCGCGGCTGTCGGATGTGGAGGACTGTCTGGGCATCCTGCGGGCGGTGGGCTGCGGGGCAGCCTGGGAGGGGGAGGACGTGGTGGTCAGCGGCCCGCCCTCCTGCTGCCGGATGCCTCTGGCCGAGACGGCCCGGATGCGGGCGTCGGTGCTGTTTGCAGCGCCCCTGCTGGCCCGGCTGGGCCGGGTAGAGACGGCTCTGCCCGGCGGCTGCCGGATCGGAGCCCGGCCGGTGGATTGGCACCTGGCGGCCCTGGAACAGATGGGGGCTCAGATTACCCAGGCGGGGGACCGACTGGTGCTGACCGCCCCCTGGGGGCTGCGGGGAACCGAAATCTGTCTGCCGGGGCCCAGCGTGGGGGCCACCGAGACGGTGCTGCTGGCGGGATGCACCGCCCGGGGCGAGACCATCCTGCACGGCGCGGCCAGAGAACCGGAAATTTGTGATCTGGCGCAGTTTTTGAACCGGTGCGGCGGAAAAGTCCAGGGGGCCGGCACCGACGAAATCCACATTCAGGGGGTGGGGGCGCTCCATGGGGCGACCTACCGCCCTATGCCCGACCGGATCTGTGCCTCCACCCTGGCCTGCGCCGTGGCGGCGGCCCGGGGCTGGATTACCATTGCCGGGTGCAGCCCCTCCCTCTATGGGCCGGTGCTGGATGTGCTGGAGCAGGCAGGCTGCACCGTCAGCCGCACCGCCGGCAGCGCCACGGTGGGCCGGATGGGCAGCCTGCAGGGAGCCGGCCGCCTGGTCACCGGGGGATACCCGGCCCTGGCCACCGACGCCGCGCCCCTGGTGGCGGCGGCCCTGCTCTTTGGGGAGGGAACCACCGTCCTGGAGGACCGAGTGTTTGAGGCCCGTTTCGGCTGTGCCGAGGGCTTTGCGGCCATGGGGGCCCAGGTGAAAGTGGAAGGCCGGACGCTGCGGATTCGGGGCGGGCGGCCTCTCCGGGGAGCGGCGGTCACCGCCTGCGATCTGCGGGGCGGGGCGGCCCTGGTGGTGGCGGCTCTGGGGGCGCAGGGCAAAACCAGGATCGCCGGGTGCGAATATATCGCCCGGGGTTATGCCTCTCTGGGGGAAATGCTGACCGGTTTGGGGGCACGAATTGAGTAGGAAATACGGATGGGAAGAAACAAATTCCAAAAAAGCGCCTTGAAAAGAAAAAAACAACTTGCAATCAAGGCCAAAAGATGATAGGATAAACTTGTGTAACTCACGAGAGTTTTATCTGTGCGGCTGGGGACAACAGGACCAGGGCTTGGCGGCACGGTGACCATATTGCCTGACGGAGGAACAAAACTATGGCTTTGATGCTTGACGAAGAATTGGACGAAAACGTTACCACGATTAAAGTGGTAGGCGTGGGCGGCGGCGGCGGCAACGCCGTGAACCGGATGGTGGCCGACGGTCTACAGGGCGTGGAGTTCATCGCGCTCAACACCGACCAGCAGGCCCTGACCAAGAACCATGCCACGGTGAAGGTGCAGCTGGGCTCCAAGCTGACCAAGGGCCGTGGTGCGGGTGCAGATCCCGAGGTGGGCCAGCGCGCCGCCGAGGAGAGCAAGGACGAGATCGCCAATGTGCTCAAGGGGGCACAGATGGTGTTTATCACCGCCGGCATGGGCGGCGGCACCGGCACCGGTGCAGCCCCCGTGGTGGCTGAGGTTGCCCATGATCTGGGCATCCTGACGGTGGGCATTGTCACCAAGCCCTTTGCCTTTGAGGGCAAGCGGAAGATGGGCCTGGCTGAGCAGGGCATCGCCAATCTGCTGATGCACGTGGACAGCCTGATCGTCATCCCCAACGAGCGCCTGAAGATGATCAGCCAGGAGAAGATCACCCTGATGAACGCCTTCCAGGCCGCCGACAATGTGCTGCGCCAGGGCGTCGAGTCCATCTCGGCCCTGATCAACGTGCCCGCCTTCATTAACCTGGACTTCGCGGACGTCCGCTCCATCATGAAGGACGCCGGCTACGCCCACATGGGCACCGGCAGCGCCAAGGGCGCCGGCAAGGCAGAGAATGCCGCCAAGGCCGCCGTCAGCAGCCCGCTGCTGGAGACCAGCATTGCAGGCGCCCACGGCGTCATCATCAACATCACTTCCAGCCCCGACATCGGCCTGGAGGACATCGAGACGGCCGCAGGCCTCATCACCCAGAGTGCACACCCCGATGCCAACATCATTTGGGGTACTGCGTTTGATGAAAACCTGTCGGATGAGATGCGGATCACCGTGGTGGCCACCGGTTTTGAAAACCGGACCGGCGACGCTCTGCGCTCGGCTCTGGACAGCGCCAGCGCCGGCTCTGCTGCGTCCAGCGCGGCTTCTTCTTCCACCACCAGCAGCGGCGCCGTCTTCAACGCCGACGGCACGGCTCCCGGCTCTGCCAAGCCCGCCCCCGCTGTGGAGGAGGAGAACACCGACAACCGGTACTACGATGAGTTGCTGGCCATCCTGAACAAGCGCAAGTAAACACATCGGACAACGACACGTAAAGGGAAGCGGCTATGACGGAGGAGATGCTTCGGCTTTTGGCGGTGCAGAACCGCGAGAAGGAGAATCTTCTTTTGTGCATTGACCGCGCCTGGGGAATTTGTGCCCGGCAGGCCCGCCAGGCCCGCCGCAGGCTGCGCCGTTTGGAGGGGGTGCTGGCTTTGACGACCGAAGAGATCAAACTACAGCCGGACGCATCCGTGCCGGCGGCGGAAGAACCCAGACCGGGCGAGACCCAGCTGGAGGCCCTGAGCCGCCGGCTGGCCGCCGCCCAGCAGGAGATCCGGCAGTACGAGACCAAGCTCTTTGCCTGTGACCGGGCGATCCTGGCCCTGAAAAAGGAAAACGCCGAGCTGACCGCCCTGTGCAACAAGGCGCGGGAGCTGGGCTTTGTCCCGGAGGAAGAGGAGAACACCGGTCCCTTCTGGCCCGACGGCCTGGGCCCGGCCCCCAGCGAGGAGCGCCCAGCGGCAGAGGAGGAGCCGGCCGAACCGGCTGCCTTCGATGAGCCGGAGGACGAGCCCGCCTGGCTTGCGTCGCCCATGGAACTGCTGGAGCCCCCCGAGCCCCGCAAGGCCCCGGTGATGCTTCCCCCCGAGCCGGAGGAAGAACCCCGGGAAGCGGCGGCCCCTGCGGCCGAGCAGCCGCCGGTCCGCAGGCGCGGCCCGCTGGACGACATGACCTCTCAGGTTCTGGGCCAGCTGGATCTGCTGATGCAGAAGGAACATATCCCTCTCAAGCAGTCCGCCTATCTGCGGGGAAAGATGGATTGACCCCGCCCCATTCGAATCCCAAAGCCCTGCCGGACCCCGGCGGGGCTTTTCTTTTGCGCCGATACCCGGCCTCAAAACCGGAAAAACCCCATTTCCGCCCCGAACAGGGGAAGAAATGGGGTTTTGTGCTGTGTTGGGAGTGACGCGGGCGAACCGTCCGCCGCCCCGGCCAAAGCGTCACCGGACGCTGCTGGTGCGGTGCTCCATCAGGTAGGTGGCCGTCAGATCGGCGATGTGGAGCTTGATGGCCAGGGGGTAGCGGTCGTAGGCCTCCGAGATGGCAAAGCTGCCGCCCCGGGCCGAGTCGTCAAAACCGCCCATGTGCCAGCGGATGGCCACCGCCTCCTCGGTCTTGAGCCGCATGAACCGCTCGATGAGAAAGACGCTCTTTTCGCCGTGGCCGTAGGGGAACTGGTCTTCCACCGTGTAGTAAGGGACCTTTTCCCACTGGCCGGTGGCATCGTTCTTGACGTTGCGGGAGGAGACTTTGTAGTAGTTGGCCTTGCACAGGTCGTGGAGCAGGGCGCAGATGGCAAAGCTCTCCTCGCTCTCGCCCTCCTGGAAAAAGCTGTCGTGAAGGGCGTGGTAGACGTTGAGGCTGTGCATGCACAAGCCCCCTTCACAGGCGCCGTGGAACCGGGTGGAGGCCGGGCAGGTGAAAAAGTCGGTGTTGTTGTCCATCCAGTCCAGCAGGCGCTCGGCCCCCGGCCGGGTCACGTGCTGGCGGAAGAGGGACAGGAATTCTTCCCGCTGGGTCATGTTATTCCTCCGGCAGCTCGGGCTCGTCGGGGACGGTGATCTCCTCCATATCCTCCAGGATGCCCTTCAGGATGCCCATTTCCTCGGCGCTGAGGGAAATGCCCTTGCCCATCCGGGTGCCGTCCGGGGACCAGTCCCGGATGTCGTATTTGGGCTCGCCGTCGTTCCAGCTGATGAGGTTGAGCTGGCGCTCCCAGCCCCGGGGCCGCTGGGACAGGACTGCGATCTTCTGGATGATGTCGTACTTGATTTCTGCCATTTTGCCATTACCTGCTTTCTTTCAAATGGTGTTCGTATTAACCATAATAAAGGAAGCGGGCCCGGATTGCAACGGGTTACGCAAAAATTTTTCAGGTGGGTCAGCCGTAGGGGGCTTCCTGCCGCCAGCGGACCAGGTCCCGGACGGTGTCCTCGTTCTCCAGGGTGGGGATGGGGGAGTCAGGCTCCCGCCCGCCGGAGCCATAGGTGGCCATCACGCCGGGGGTGTCCCCCGCCAGAAAGCCGGCGGCGTTTTTCTGGCGGCAGGGGGCGGGGGTTCCGTCGGTGG
>NZ_NFHK01000070.1:0-8912 GCF_002161315.1 Faecalibacterium sp. An77 | reverse complement strand
GAGACAGCCAAGCACAATGGTCTGGATCCCTTTGGTTACCTACTGTTCCTGCTGCAGGAGCTGCCCAAACTGGGCGAAAATCCTACCGAGGAACAACTGGTTCCGCTGCTCCCCTGGGCCGAAAACCTTCCCGAGTATTGCAAACTCAAATAATTTCAACCGATTTGAGCTCCTCATGGGAGCTCTTTTCTTTATCCCTCACGGGGGATTATGGAGAGCTTACGCATCATCAGCAGAGCAAAACCCGACAGCCTCTCCCTTTTCCGTGAGAAGCCGCCGGGCTTTTTGTCTTTGCAAGAACTTTCTATCCGCTCACTCCTGCCGCAGGCGCTCCACCACCGGGATGTGCTGGACTGCCCGGCTGGTCAGCATCGGGATCCCGATGCCCAGCGCTGCAAACAGGGGCAGCACTACCCCGATGGGCCAGAGGGTGAATCGATACGTAAAGAACCAGATCATCCGGTTGAGGATGGGCCCCAGGAAGGGGGCACTCACCAGGATGATGCCCAGCGCCAGCGCCGCAGCTCCGGCGGTGTAGAGCAGGCCCTCGATGGCCAGCATGGTCCGCAGCTGGCGGGTGGTCATTCCGATGGACTGGAGCACCGCCAGCTCCCGGCGGCGGGCGGTGATGCCGGTGAGGATGGCATTGGCGAAGTTCAGCACCCCTACCAGCCCCACAATAAAGCTCAGCGCCCCGCCCAAAAGAAGGAACATCCCCCGCACGCTCTCAAATTCCCCGGCAAAGGTGGCTTTGCTCTCGTAGTCCAGCTGGGGATTCACATTTTCGGTATAATCCTGGAGGAAAGCCTCCATGGCGGCGGTGGCCTCCTCTGTGGTGTTGAAGGCATAGTACATCACATCGGCGGTGCCGCTGTCCCGGAGGAAGGTCTGGTCGTCGAGGATAAAGGCATCGTCCCCGTAATAGCGGTAACTCAATGCGGTGGGCACCGTCACCAGGGCGGCCACTGTGTAGTCCACATCCCGGTAGGTCTTGGCGTAGGAAGTAATGCTGTGGCCCGCCGCATAGGCGGCCTCCACCTGCTCTATCGGGAGCACCTCGCCGGTGTCGTTGTCGTAATACTCAAATTTCTCCACATACCGGATGGTTACTGTATCTCCCAGTTTGGCCCAGTTGCTGTCCATTTCTGGGTCTCCGTAGTCGTCCTCCCGGTAGACGGCGGCAATCCAGTTTCCGCCGGGCTCTTTCAGCTTCTCCAAGTCCCCTTCCAGCACCGTCAGCTGGTCCAGGGCAAAGGGTTCCATGCCGCACAGCTGGACATAGTCCGCCAGGAACCCGGCGTCATTGCGCTGGGTGTGGTCTATCAGCCACTGGAGGGAGTCCTCCGAATAATAGGGGCGGTTCCTGGCAAGGAACCAGTCCTCCGGGATGAATTCCAGCATTCCTATGCTCTGGCCGTAGACCCGGGCGCTTTGGGTGACACCGCCCTGGGCGTTGATGGCGGCGATGGCGTCCTCCCCCACCGCCATACCGCTGTTGAAGCCGGTGGTGCTCACCTGCAGCTTGCCGGCATCTGCCACGATGAAGTCGGTGGCGGTGAAGTGGGCAGTGTATTTGTCCATGTCAAAGCCGGCGGTGAAGGTAACGGTCAAAGTCAGCAGCACCACCGCCAGGGACAAAGACACTATGGTGATGGCAGTTTTGCCCCGGCTGCGGCCCAGATTGGCCCAGGCCATGGACACCAGGGAGACCCCTTTTTCCTTCCGGCGGGCTTTGGGCCGGAGGGCTTTTCCCTCGGTATACCGCACCGCCTCCACCGGCGACACCTTTCCGGCCAGGCGGCCGGGACGGCGGCAGGAGATCAGGACGGTGACAAGGGCAAAGAGTGCCGAAACCCCAAACAGCACCGGGCTGACCGATACGGTACCAATCACATCATTGAGCTGCGCCGTGATGACCGGGGTCAGCACCCCGCCCAGCAGCCAGCCCAGCAAAAGCCCCGCCGGGATGCCCGCCGCCGACAGCACCAGAGCCTGGATGCGGATGATCCGCCGGATCTGCCGCGGGGTGGTACCGATGGTTTTCAGCAGGCCGTAAAACCGGATATCCCCCGCCACCGAAATCTGAAACACGTTGTAAATAATCAGGTAGCCGGTGAAGAGGATCAGAGCCAGCATCACCAGGATTGTCAGAATCACCGACGGATCGATCTGGCTGGACAGCTGGGCCCCGGTGTAGCCCCAGTTGACGCCGGTGGCGATATAACCCGGGGCGGCGGGGTCCTGGTCCTGATAGCCATTGTCCGCCAGAATCCGGCCCAGGTCGGCGGCGATGGACCGGGCGCCATGTTTCAGCATCACGTCCAGGTTCCAGGAGCCGGTCATCCCATCGGTACCCGGCGGGGTGACCCCCACCTCCTCCAAAATGGCATTTACCCGGCTCTCGGGAATCAGCACATGGTTGGCCACCACCGCATCGTCGTACTCCCACCAGCCGCAGAGGGTGAAGGTCTGGGTGGTTTCCTGGCCGTCCACCTCAAAGGTGAGGGTGAACTGCGCCCCCAGTTCCGGGGTGATGCCCAGCAGTTCCAGCACATGGGTGTCGGTGGCAGCTTCGTCGGTGCCCTCGGCGGGCAGGCGGCCCTCCACCGGGTCGCAGTAGGTCCAATGGGCTTCGTTTGGGTCGGAATAGCCCACCTCCACATGGGATTTGTTGAAGGGAACGCCTGTGGGCATCCCCACAAAACGGCGCAGGCCCCAGTCCTCCATCAGGGGGTGTTCTTTCAGCTGGCTGAACTCTTCCTCGGTGAGGTATTTGAAACTCCCGTGGGCATACCCGCCCGCCTGGCGGAAGTTGCTCTGCTGCATCCCCTCGTTGATGGACAGGGCGATGGTGAACAGGCTGGTAAAAAGCAGCGCAGTCAGCGCGATGGCCAGCACCGCCACCATGTTCCGGGTGCGGTTCGCCCAAAGCGCCCGGAGGCTCAGCCGGCGGATGCAGCCCCGATTGGATACCTTCATGGTTTCGCCCCCTCTCACCGCGTCACAATCCGGCCGTCTTCGATCCGGATAATCCGGTCGGCCATCTGAGCAATTTCCTCGTTGTGGGTAATCATCACCATGGTCTGGCCGAATTTCTGGCCGGTGACCTTCATCAGGCCCAGCACGTCCTGGCTGGTCTTGGAATCCAGGTTGCCGGTGGGCTCATCCGCCAGCAGGATGGCGGGCTTGGCCGCCAGGGCCCGGGCGATGGCCACCCGCTGCTGCTGGCCACCGGAAAGCTGACTTGGCAGGCTTTGCAGCTTCTTTTCCAGTCCCAGGGTGGACACCACCTCCCGGACAAAGCCCTCATCCACCGCCCGGCCGTCCAGCTGGATGGGCAGGATGATATTCTCCCAGACGCTGAGCACCGGGACAAGGTTATAGGCCTGGAACACAAAGCCGATCTTTCGGCGGCGGAAGATGGTCAGCGCCTCATCTTTCAGCCCGAAGATCTCTCTGCCGTCCACCCTGACCGTGCCCGAGGTGGGGCGGTCCAGCCCGCCCAGCATATGGAGCAGGGTGGATTTGCCCGAGCCGGAAGTGCCCACAATGGCCACAAATTCCCCCTGTTCCACCGTGAGATTCACCCCGTCCAGCGCCTTCACCTGGGTATCCCCGGAGCCATAGTATTTTTTCAGGTCTCTGGTTTCCAAAATCGTCATGCAGCATTCCTCCAAAAGAAAAGTCTGTATCATCCTTGGACAATACAGACTTTACCACAGAAATCTTTCCCTGCCCTTTCGAGAAGATGACAGTTTTGAAAGAATCCTTATTCCCGGGGCAGGAAGAGGGCAAAACAGCTCCCTGTGCCCGGTTCGCTTTCCAGCTTGATGTAGCCGCCCTGCTTTTCAGCGATCTGCCGGGTCAGATACAAACCGATGCCCACCCCTTCCGCCTGCCAGGCTCCGGGGGCCCGGTAAAACCGGCCGAAGATCTTGGCCTGTTCTTCTTCGGGGATGCCGGGACCGGTGTCCCGGACGCAGACCGCCGTGAACATCTCATAGGGCCGAACCTCCACCCTTACCGCCCCGCCTGCGGGGGTGTATTTCACCGCATTGTCCAGCAGGTTGCAGAGGGCCTCCTCGGTCCACTTGGGGTCGAAAAGGGCGCTTGCCTCGGTCGCTCCCACCGTCAGGCGGATCTGTTTTGCCTCGGCTTTGGGGGCGTACTGGGCCGCGGCCCGCTGCACCACCGGCGCTATGGGCCCGGGCGCAGGGTGGAGGGCCAGGATCCCGGTTTCCAGCCGGGAGGTTTTGACCAGCGCTTGGATCAGGGTCTCCAGCTTTTCGGCCTGGCCTGAGATGGCCTGCACACATTCGGCCTGCTGCGCCGTGAGAGGCTGTTCTTCCAGCAGCTGGGCATAGAGCCGGAGATTGGCCACGGGGGTGCGGGTCTGGTGGGAAATGTCCGAAATCAGGGCGCTGATCTGGTCTTTCTGGGCCTTTAGATTTCGGGCCGAGAGGGCACTGGCCGCCAGATACCGGGCCAGGCGGCTTTCCAGAGCGGAAAGCCGGGTCTCGTCAAAACTGCTCTCGGAAAACGCGCCCTCCATGGCGGCGGTGAGCATCTCGTCCAGCCGCCTCAGCAACCGGGCCTGCCGCCAGCGCGACACCAGGACGACCCCGGCGGCGAGCGCCAGCGCCACACCCGCAGCAATCCACCCGCTCATGGGTTCACCGCCCAGGTGTAGCCGATGCCATACACCGTTTTGAGATATTCGGGCTTTGCGGGGTCAGCCTCCAGCTTGGCCCGCAGCCGCTTTACCGTGACCGAGAGGGCGTTGGGCTCCACCGCCCCGGCCCCGTCGGGCCAGACCTTTTCCGCCAACAGCGACCGCGGAACGGTGCGGCCCCGGTTCTCCACCAAAACCCGCAGCAGCTTCTGTTCGGTTTTGGAGAGCTCCACCTTTTCCCCTCCCCGGCGGAACTCCATCCCCTCGAAGTCAAAGGAAAAGGGGCCCAGCTGGAAGGATGCGGGAACCTTCGGCGCATTCCGGCGCAGCTGGGCCGCCACCCGGGCCCGCAGCACCGCCAGGGAAAAGGGCTTGGTGATGTAGTCGTCCGCCCCGGCTTCCAGCCCGGTGACTTCGTCCAGTTCCAGGTCATTGGCGGTCAAAAGGATGACCGGGGTGTTCTCCCCCGCCGCCCGCAGCTGACGCAGCAGCTCAAGCCCGCTGCCGTCCGGCAGATTGATGTCCAGGATCAGCAGGTCAAAGCGCTGCCGGGCAAGCCGTTCCCAGCTTTCCTGCAAGGTGCCAGCCCGGATAACGGCCCGCTCCGGTGCTTCCAGCGCCATCCCGATGCCCCGGCCCAGGGCCGGATCATCCTCCAGCAAAAGAATCGATTCCATGGAAATATCCTTCTTTGATTGAGATTCACGGTTTTGCTCTAGTATAGCGGAAGAGGCGGGAAAAGGCAAACAGGGGGTGGAGGATTTTGGAACGCAAAAAAAGATTTAATCATTATTTTTAAAAGAAAAAGGAGCGCCGCGAAGGACGCACCCGATTCGAAAAAAGCTGTCTTCGCCGTACAAATTTTTGCGAGATCCCCATCCGGGTGTTTTTCGGCGGGGCGGCGTGCGGTATCGGACACAAACTGTGGGCACTGCTCCGTTTTTGGGCATGGCAAAGCCTTCTTTCATAAAATTCAATCAAACGAAAAGGCAGGGCGTTTCCATTCCCTGCCTTTTTGCTAATGCGATGATCATGGATGGAACGCCAAAGTCAGACCTCATTTCTGGAGATCCCAGGCGAGTTCATATTTTCCATCCGCCCCGGTAAACCGGGTGGTAACATACAACCTGTCTCCCGGCTCCACAGAAAGGACGGCACAGGGATGCTCACGATCCAGAACCACAAGGCTCTCCTTTTTCTTATCCCTGATTTCCACGCAAACCGTTCCCTTGGTAATCACAGATGAAAAAACAAAGCGATACCTTTTTCCCGGTTGGAGGCAGATCACGCGTTTGACAGTCCCGCGGCAGGATGTAAAGCTGGCCTTGATGCGGTTCTTGTTTTTTCCGATCCGGGGACACCCCTGATACACCAGCGCCGACTTGGAGTTGATGACGCCGAAGCCATTGATATAGAGAAGATAAACCAGACCAAATACAGCGATCAAACCGGCCAGCAACAGCAAGAGTTTATTCACCCTTCTCCCCCTGCCTTTCTTTTTATTTCCCGTCGTCACTTTAAGATGGGCACGCACAATTCGCACAGGTGCCGGTCCACCAGTTCCTTCCGGTAGCGTTCCATCACAGGCCGGGACGCATCCAAAGTGAACTCCAGCGCAGGCAGCGTGGCAGAATATCCGCTCCATGCGGCCTGGACAGCCTCTGCGGTATGCTCCAGCAGAAACACGACATACATTCCGCCGCTAAACTGCCCAAGCACAACCTCATCTGTCTGAGGGATCATTTTCTTGTCCCAAAGCATACAGACATCGTAGCGGCACTCCTCTGCCCTTGTCATGGATGGATTATCCCACGGGATCCCCAGAAGGGTGGTCTTCTGCTTCCACAGGCCACGGCTACTGATCCACCCTTTCATGAGGTTCATCAGCCGACGGTTTTCGGGGCCATACGCTCCGACCCTTCGCATCAAAAGGACGGCGGAAGGCTCTATGGTTTCTTTCTGTACGTTCAAATAAAACGGCACAATGCTATCTCCAGTCTTGGTAAAAGTACATCGATGTCTGAAATCATCATACTGCCATTTAAAATGTTTTTCAAGCGCTCTTTTAAAAGATTCTATAATGTTTGCAAAAGACTGCATTCAATAAAAAGCAGCCCTGCACAGGCTGTGCAAGGCTGCTCTATACCTATTTGTTTCTCTCTTACTTGTGCTTGTTGTGTTCTTGGGCGAATCGACGGGCATTTTTCATGCCGCCGACTTCTTTGAACATGCGCTCACACTTCTTGCGTTCAATCGCCTTGCCGCTCAAGCCGTCGCAACTGGTTTCATGCTCCAGCTTGCGATAACTTTCCAGGCGGAGGACATCCAGCTCGCCGGAATCTACAGCTTTCCGCACCGCACATCCGGGTTCATTGATATGGGTGCAATCACGAAAACGGCAGGCGCTGTGCGGAAAAGTCAGGCATTGAGAATTTCCTGGGCCGTGGGATCATTGGCATCCAGCACCACCACACGGCGGTTCTTGACCGCTTCCGACTCCACAAAATTTCCGCTGCTGTCCCGGTCCTGTCCCCGGGGGAAGGGGTCCGCCTCATAGCCCAGTCCCACCGTCAGCAGCTGATCTTCCGGGACGCCATAGGCGCTGACCAGCAGGTTTTTGACCGCTTCGGCCCGCTGGCTGGACAGCTGCACGCAGGATTCCTGTTGGCCGTCGGTGGCGGTGGTTCCCGCCAGCAGGACGGGGTGATCCGGGTGAGCCAGAATCACCTCGGCCACTGGAGCCAGGGCAGCCTTGGCGGCCTCCTCATCCACAAAGATCGCCTTGTTGGACACAAACATGATCTGGGTTTCATCCAGCGAGAAGGGTTCCTCAAAGATCAGCTCGGACACCGTCTCGGGTTCCCGTTCCACCTCGGTGGCCGTATCCTGCGGGGTAAAGTGGGCAGAAACCCGGAAAATCAGGTTTCCGTCATTGCCTGCCTTCTGTGAAACAACGCCGTAGTAGGTGGTGTTGGGGGAAAGCTGAATCTGCCGGATGGTGACCGAACCATCTCCGTTGGTTCCTGACTCCCACACCTGTTCTCCCAGTTCATTGTACAGGCTGAATCCGATGGTCCTGTAATATTGGCCTTCGGGAGCCAGCAGGACTTCGTAGTCGGTGCCGTCCCCGGTGGCAAAGGAGTACCACTTGCGGGAACCGTTCACCTTGGCCCGGACCATCTGTTCCAGCTGGAACGCCGTGGCTCCGCCCTGGGCCGAACCGCCTTCCAGATCCAGAATTCCCTCCGCCTGGGACTGGGCAGCAGATCCGGCGGTCTCCTCCGAGGACGCGCCGGAGGATGCGTCCCCCGTCTCGGTCAGGGGGGACAGCCGGAAGGTCAGAGCACCATGGTTCCCCTCCGACTGGGCCACGGTGGCAAAGTAGGGTGTATCGGGCGAAAGCTGGACCTGCCGGACGGTGACCGAGCCGTCCCCGTTGGTGTTCGACTCCCACACCAGTTCTCCCCGACGGTTGTAAATGCCAAAGCCAATGGTTCGATAGTACTGTCCTCCCGGCGCCAGCCAGACTTCATAGTCCGTCGTGCTGCCGGTGGTAAAGGCGAACCACCGGCGGGAACCATTCACTTCCACCTGGACTTTCTTGCCCAGCGGCAGGACCATGGCGTCCACCTGGGCCGGGCCGCCTTTCATGGCCACTGCATCGGCCGGAAGGCTCTGGACCGACGACGCCTCCGACGAGGCTTCGTCCTGCTCCGGCTGGGAGGATGCAGCCTTTTCCTCCTCCGACGCGGCGCTGGAGGCGGGCTGGCTTTCGGGTTTGCTTTCAGCTTCTGAAACGGCCGAAGATGCAGAAGAAGCCGAGGAGGCCGGTTTGCTGTCGGCCGCCGATTGGGCCGGCTGGCCCTTGCCGCAGGCGGCCAGCTGCAAAACAAGCGCGGCAGCCAGACACCCTGCAAGAATCTTTTTCAACTTGAATTCCTCCTTTTCGTTCCATTACCCGGTATTTTCCCTTTTACCCGGTCTGTTTTTTCTATACTAACACAAATACTCCTGCCGGACAACCGCTGCAGCCTGGACAAACCCTACAAAAAAGTTCATCGTTTTGCACAGAAGCGCTTTGTTTTTCCTGCCTGCCCGGTCCAGACAGGCTCAAGCTGGAAGTGAACTGCTCCAGTAAAAGTAGACAGTGAAAAAAGAAGGCCTCCTGTGGTAGAATAAAACTACTACAGGAGGTCTTTGCTATGCCCAGAAAATACAGCCACATTCAGGAACACGAGAA